>JAZDMK010000344.1:0-5193 GCA_043800975.1 Bacteroidota bacterium
ATTCTTTCGTTGATTAAAATCCCAACCAACAATCTTCTGCGTCTTCAAATCCAGATCAATGAAATAGCGGTTTTCGGAGTTTTCGGTTTTTTTCATGGTATTGCTTAAATGCTTCCCCAAATATATAATCAATGCAAATTCAAATGTAAATATTGATATAAATTATTGCAATAAAAAAAAAGACCACCTTGCGGTAGTCTTTTTCATCTATAAACTGTGATAATAATTAATCAAGCAAATGCACGGCCAGTCCGCTGCGCAGCTTGGGTTCAAACCAGGTAGTTTTCGGGGGCATGATGTTGCCGGTGTCGGCAATGTCGATCAGCTGCTTCATCGAAACGGGATACAAAGCAAAGGCTGCTTTCATTTCACCGCTGTCCACACGTTTCACCAACTCACCTAAGCCACGGATGCCGCCTACGAAGTCAACACGTTTGTCGGTACGCAGATCTTTAATTCCTAAAATCTGATTCAGCACAAGGTTCGATAGTATCGTAACATCAAGTACTCCGATCGGATCACTGTCGTTGTAAGTTCCTTGTTTTGCTGTCAGTGAATACCAGTGACCTTCCATGTACATGCTGAAATTATGCAGCTTTGAAGGTTTGTAGATTTCAGTTCCCATATCTTCAAAATCGAAAACTTCCATCAGCTTCACTACGAATTCTGCATTGGTCAGGCCGTTCAGATCTTTCACTGTGCGGTTGTAATCGATGATAGTCAATTGGTTCGCAGGGAAAAGCACCGCCATAAAGAAATTATATTCTTCATCACCTGTGTGGTTCGGGTTCTTACTTTTCTTTTCATTACCAACCAGTGCAGCAGCAGCAGTGCGGTGATGACCATCAGCTACATACAAAAATGGAATGTTTGTAAAGAGAGAAGTCAGTTTTGCATTTTTTTCTTCATCGCGTATAACCCAGAACTGATGACCGATTCCGTCGGAAGTAACCATGTCGTATTCAGCTGCTGTGTTTTTCACAACATCCGATACAATGGCATCCACATCCGCATTGTCAGGATAGGTAAAGAATACAGGCTCCATGTTGGCATTGGTAATGCGCACATGTTTCATGCGGTCTTCTTCTTTGTCCTTGCGGGTCAGTTCATGTTTCTTGATAATTTCATTCATGTAATCAGTAACGGCAGTACAGCCTACAATTCCGTACTGTGTTTTTCCGTTCATGGTCTGTGCATAAATATACAGGCATGCTTTGTCGTCCTGAACAAGCCATTTGTTATCCTGGAACATCTGAAAATTATCGCGGGCTTTGTTATAAACCTGCTCATCATGTTCATCCATATCCACCGGCAAATCAATTTCCGGTTTCGTGATATGCAGCAATGAATGAGGATTTCCTTCTGCTTCTTTTCTTGCCTCTGCAGAATTCAATACATCATAGGGTCTTGCAGCAATGTCTTTCACAATTTCCTTCGGGGGGCGCAAAGCCCTGAATGCTCTTAATACAGCCATTTTCTATTTGATTTTAAATTATTTTTTATTAACTTGAAATGTAGTGTCTCCGTTTTTGAAGAAACCAATAATCTGATTGGCCGCAGCCAGTCCTGCATTGATATTGGCTTCCGATGTTTCAGCGCCTTGTTTTTTTGGTGCGCTGTAATAACGGTGTTCATATTTTAATAAGTCTTCATGACAGGCAGGTGCAATGTCGGAAACAAATTTGAAGTCGGGTCTTTCTTCAAACATCTGCTTCAGTTCTTCTTCATGAATAACTTCCTTGCGTGCCGTGTTAATCAGTGTAGCACCTTTGGGCATTTTGGAAAGTAATTCTTTACCAATTGAATTTTTGGTTTTATCGTTCGCAGGAATATGCAAAGAAATGTAATGGCAGGTGCTGTAGAGTTCTTCCAGCGATTTCGCAGCTTTCACGCCATCCTTCGTAATGTTTTCTTCAGGGATGAAAGGATCAAATGCATATACTTCCATTCCAAATCCTTTGGCAATGGTAGCAAGCATGCGGGGAACATATCCATAAGCATGCAATCCCAGTTTTTTTCCTTTTAATTCTGTTCCGGAAATTCCTTTGAATTGACCGCGTGCCATGAATACCATCATGCCTGCAGCTAATTCTGCTACTGCATTGGAATTCATGCCGGGTGTATTCATCACAACGATTCCCTTGGCTGTAGCGGCATTCAGATCAACATTGTCATATCCGGCTCCGGCACGTACAATAATTTTCAGATCTTTTCCGGCTTCAATCACTTGAGCAGTTGCTTTGTCAGAGCGAACAATTAACGCGTTTGCAAGTTCAATTGCTTTTACGAGATCGTTGGGGTCGGTGTATTTTTCGAGAAGAAGCAGTTCATGTCCTGCACCTTCAACAATTTTGCGGATACCATCTACTGCAGCAGCAGCAAAAGGTTTTTCGGTGGCAACTAATATTTTCATGTATGTTTGTTTTATATGGTTATTAAAAAAAAGAGGCTTAATTTCCTTAAACCTCTTTTACATTTTTATGCTTTTGATTTCTCGAATTCGTTCATACAATCAACTAATGCCTGAACGCTTTCAATCGGTAGCGCATTGTATGTAGATGCGCGGAAACCGCCAACAGAACGATGACCTTTGATTCCGATCATTCCGTTCTTTTTTGCAAATTCCATGAATTCATCTTCCAGTTGCTGATAACCTTCTCTCATCACGAAGCAGATATTCATTAATGAACGGGAATCTTTTTCAACAGTTCCAACAAATATTTTGCTATTGTCCATGGCATCATACAGAAGCTTGGCTTTCGCAATGTTCATTTCTTCAATTTTCTTAACACCGCCCAGGCTCTTGATCCATTTTAATGTTTCACCAATGGTGAAAATCGGAAGAACGGGTGGCGTATTGAACATCGAACCTTCCGCTATGTGTGTGCGATAATCCAGCATGGTTGGGATCTTGCGTGTTACCTTGCCGAGAACGTCTTCACGAACGATTACGAAAGTTGCACCAGCTGGTCCTAAGTTTTTCTGTGCACCTCCATAAATCATGGCATATTTGGAAACATCAACCGGACGGCTGAAAATGTCGGATGACATATCAGCTACGAGTGGAACCGGGCAATCCATATCATGATGGATTTCGGTGCCATAAATGGTATTGTTAGTAGTAATGTGGAAATAATCAACATCGGTAGGTATCTGGAAACCTTTGGGGATGTAATTGAAATTTTTATCAGCAGAAGAAGCAACGGTAACAACTTCACCGAATCCTTTGGCTTCTTTTAAGGCTTTTTTAGCCCATACGCCTGTTTCCAGGTAAGCGGCTTTCTTTTCCATGAGGTTGAATGGAACCATGCAAAACTGAAGGCTGGCACCGCCACCGAGGAAAAGAACCTGATAGTTTTCAGGGATACCCAATTGTTCTTTGAAGAGAGCGACTGTATCATCAAACACTTTCTGAAAGTCTTTGCTTCTGTGAGAGATTTCAAGAATTGACATTCCAATTTCGTTAAAATCGAGCACAGCTTTTGCAGTGTTTTCAATAGCAATACGGGGCAGGATCGAAGGACCGGCATTAAAATTATGCACCTTTTTCATGGTCGTTAAGTTTTAGATTTATGTTAATATTCATAGGATCGAAATCGGGTGCAAATTGCAAAATATTTCAATCAACAAAAAGAATTAAAAGAAAAAAAAATATGAATAGGTAATCAGGAATGTTTGTAATTTTGCAGGTCAAAAAAAAAGGGTCTGGAGGACCCTTTTTTAACCAAAAAAAACTATTTACCTTAGTATTTGCTAAAAATTCTGAAAATCTTATTACAAAAATACATACTCAGACAGCGATTCCCCTAGTAATTACTGTTAAAATACGTTAAAATCAGGAAGTTCGAATTGTTAATATTTGTTAAAAGGAAACGGTGAAAAATGGAGATGAACGAACAAACCCATAATGGCAGGCTGCTTCCTTTGATGGAGCAATTCATAAGTGTGCAGGGCGAAGGTTTTCAGGCCGGAATGCCCGCCTGCTTTGTAAGACTGGGTGGATGCGATGTGGGCTGCTTTTGGTGCGATGTAAAAGAATCCTGGGATCCATTGATCCATCCATTAACAGATACGGATTCAATCATAAATGATATTATTCATTCAGGCATGGATTCACTTGTGGTTACTGGTGGAGAACCACTCAATCACAATCTTGACTACTTTACAAAAAGACTTAAAGAACTGAAGCCGGGTATTAAGACTTTTCTGGAAACATCAGGAACGGCGCCTTTCAGCGGAACCTGGAACTGGATCTGTTTATCCCCCAAAGCGCAACAGGACGCATTACCTGTTTACTTTGAAAAAGCGGATGAATTAAAAATTGTCGTGCTGGATGAAAACGACTTGAAGCGTGCCGAACAGCTTGCCGAAAAAGTGAACCCTGAATGTCATCTGATGCTGCAGCCCGAATGGAAACGCTTCAACACCGCAAAGGGTCTGATAGTTGATTACATTCTGAAAAATCCAAAATGGCGCATTTCATTACAAATTCACAAGTTTTTGCGTATACCTTAATTATTGATTCTTTCGTTATATCTTTGAACTACAAATTACGATCATGAGATACCTAATTCTGCTCCTCATACTTGCCTGTGCAATTCCCCTTTCAGCGCAGGTAACGCTTTCCACGAAGTCGAAAGAAGCGAAAGCACTTTACGTTTCTGCCACAAAAAAATACGACATCAATGATTTCAAAGGTGCTTTGGAAGATCTGGAAAAAGCCATTAAAAAAGATCCCAAATTTGTGGAAGCGCATATGCTGATGGGTGATATCTATGCAGATACAAAGGAATATGAGAAAGGGGCTGCTTCTTATTCCAATGCAATTAAAGCGGATCCGGAATATTACCGTGGAAATTATTTCAATCTTGCGCTTTGTCAGATGAAATCAGGAAAATACGATGAAGCCATTTCCAATTTTCAAAAGTATAAATCCCTCCTGCGAAATGATCCCGCGGGAATTAAGAAAATAGAACTGTACATTAAATCTTCTGAATTTGCTGCTAATGCAATAAAAAATCCGGTACCCTTTATTTATCACAATCTGGGCGACAGTGTAAATTCGCCCTATGATGAATACCTGCCTACAATCACTGCGGATGAACAAACTTTGATTTTTACACGACGCGAGCCTGCAGATCAGAATACAATTGGAAAGCAGAATGCGGAAGAAGAAGATTTTTATGAAAGCAA
>JAZDMK010000347.1:0-50416 GCA_043800975.1 Bacteroidota bacterium
TTGCTTTATTTTTTCTTCCGGTACTTCTGTAACTTCAGGTTCAGAATGCATTTCCTGACGTGCAGTTTTTTCAGCCAGTGTTTCGTTATCGTTGGCATCTAAAATTCTTTTTGCCAGATTTCTAAATTCAAGTTCTGCAAAAAGTGGCGTTAGTTTTTGTTTATCAGGTTTGCTTACGCGGAACATTTCTTCATTAAATGTCACAGGCACATCGTAAAGAATGGTTGCAAGCTGTTTCGACAGTAAGGCCTGGTCAGCATATTGGCCAACCTTTTCACGAAGTTTTGGATTCCCGATTTTTGTATAATTCTGAATTAAATTTTCTACAGTGTCAAATTCAGCCAGTAGTTTTTTGGCCATCACTTCACCCACGCCGGGAATGCCGGGAATATTGTCGGATGCGTCTCCCCACAGACCGAGCATGTCAGCCACCTGATCAACACGTTTAATTCCAAAACGTGCTGTTACCTGCTCGGGGCCAAGGATCTCGTCGGGATTTCCAGCCCTGCCGGGTCTGTAAATAAAAATATGATCGCTGGTGCATTGTCCAAGATCTTTATCGGCTGTAAAAATAAAAACATTAAAACCTTCCGCTTCCGCTTGTCTGGCAAGCGTTCCGATAATATCGTCCGCTTCATATCCTTCCGAAACCAGAACGGGAATATTCATCGCATCGCAAATGGAATAGATGTATGGAATAGATGTAATAATATCTTCCGGTGTTGCCTCTCGGTTGGCTTTGTAATCCAGAAATGTTTCATGACGTTCAGTAGGTTCCATCGAATCGAAAGCAACAGCAAAATGAGTGGGCCGTTGCTTTTGGAGTAAATCCCAGATCGTATTTGTAAAACCCAGCATGGCCGAAGTATTCAGCCCGCTTCCCGTAGTAGGTGGCTTTTTACTGAATGCATAATAAGAGCGGTACACCAAATACATGGCGTCGATGAGAAATAATTTAGGACGGGTTGAAGTCATTAGATATTATTGGTGAACAAAGATAGTAATAACAATTTGGAATGCAGATTTTGATTGTGAATTTATTGTTTTGGTGCCCCTTTGGTGCCTTCGTGTCTTGGTGGCAAAAATTATTCAGAATACTTTTTGTTTTTCATAAACTCTTTTGCAAAATTTTGTACATCCGGAAAGAATTCAAAAAATTCGTTCTGATAAAGTTGATGATTTAAATCCAGTTCGTCCAGTGCTTGTTCAAGCCCGGATTGAAAACGTGCGCGTCCCGAAAGGCGAGAGAATGCGTACCTAACGCCTTTTTCTGTGCGGTACGACAATAGCAGTTTCTGAAAACGGTTGTATAAAAAAATATATTTTAAACGGAGCGGAAAATGTTGCCGGTGCATTTTCATATTTAGAAAGGCCCGTTTCGTAAAGGCCTCCAGTGTTTCTTCCGAATACCGGTTCCAGTTAGCAGCAAGGAAATGATCGTAAAAAACATCGGCTGCCACGGGTGCATAGTGAGAAAACTTCTGATGCAGACGACTTCGCGAAGCACGAAACACAGGATGATGATCGGTGAAATCATCAATCGCAAGATGAAGTTTAATACCATTGACAATTCCTGATGGCAATGCATCACTCCGTTTACCCTTGATAAAATCAGCCAGCACGCTTCCCGCTGATTCTTCGTGGCCGTAGTCTCCCAGATAAAGATGTGCTAAAAAATTCATACGTATTGAATCGTGAATTTACAGATTTTTTAAATATCACAACAAGTTCATCCAGATTGTTTATTTTTGCGAAAAGAAATTCGTGAAACAAAAACGATTTTATAGCCTTCGCAACAAATTTTTCCTTCGGTTGTTTTTAGCAATCGGAATGATTTTGTTTGCCATTCTAACAGGAACCGTGGGTTTTTACCTGATAGAAGGCTATTCCGTTTTAAAATCCGTATATGTAACAGTTGTGACTCTATCCACCATTGGATACGATTCTCCTACAATCCTTAGTGATGAGGCAAAGATATTTTCAATATTTTTAATTTTTTCTAACCTCGGCATTTTCGCCTATGCCATTTCTTCTCTTTCCTCTTTCTTTACCAGCGGTGAATACAGAATATTTTTAAAAAAACAAAACATGCTTCGTAAAATTGAAAAACTGAATCAGCACATCATCGTTATCGGATTTGGACGTAACGGCAAGCAGGTGTGTGAAGAGCTTTTGGCTGCCGAACATCCGTTTGTTGTCGTTGAAAAAAATCCACGTACACTGGAAGCGCTGGAAGCATATGGCTCTATCCTTTTTACAGCGGGTGATGCAACGCGCGATGAAGTTTTAAAGCTTGCCGGAATAGATCATGCATGCACGCTTATCTCGTGTCTTCCCAATGATGCAGATAATGTTTTTGTTGTATTGACAGCGAAAGTAATTAATCCCAAAATTCATGTTATTAGCCGTGCTTCTGATGATCATTCCGAAATAAAACTGAAACATGCCGGGGCCGATCAGGTTATCATGCCGGAGAAAATCGGCGGTGCACATATGGCTTCGCTTGTGTTAAAGCCGAACCTGATGGATTTGGTTTCCATGCTCAGCGGCCCCGACTGTCGTGTTTCTTTTGAAGAATATACTTTTGATCAGATTAAAGACGAGTTTCAAAATAAAAAAGTTTCCGAAGTGGATGTCTGGAACCGTACGGGTGCCAGCCTGATCGGGCTGCGTGATCCTTCCGGTAGATATTTTATCAATCCTTCATCAACAATGGAAATTCTACCCGGCTCACAGTTGATTTTTTTGGGAACACGAACACAACTTGTAAATGTAAAAGAGAAAGTGGCGAAATAAAATCAATTTTGTATTTACACCATTTCTTTTTCTTTCTTTTTCTTCAATTCAGCTTTAAGTGAAAACAGCGTCAGTTCTGCTATATCCATAACAGGAACATCCTCTTCTTTTGCAAAAGATTTTTTACAAAGCGGACAAGCTGTAATAATCATTTCCGCACCGGTGCTTTTCAAATTTGTACACACATCAGCGGCCAGTTGCTTTTTTTGTTCGGGTGTGATATGAAGGTTCGCCAGACTGCCACCACAGCAGGCTCCGTTCTCGCGATTTTCTTTTGCTTCTGTTAATTCAGCAGAATATCGAATCAGTTCGCGGGGTTCGTCATACACTTGTAAACCGCGTCCCAACTCGCAGGGATCATGATAAACTACTTTTGTATTTTGTTTTTGCAAAACAAGTTTTTTGTTTTTTACAAGATCAAGAATGTATTCCGAATGATGATAAACAGGAATATCCAGATCGTAAAAATTGCGAAATGTTTTCAGACAAATGGGGCAGGATGTAACCAATGCTGTCGCGCCTGACTCCTTAATTAATCGTTTGGTTGTTTCAGTAAGTTTAATGGCTTCATGTTCGCTACCGGCCAATTTATAAGGTCTTCCACAACATACAGAGCCTTGTTCATCAAGAAAAACAAAATCGACATTTGCTTGTTTGAACAAGGCAAGTGTAGCGCGAATCACTGCAGGAGTAAGGTGTCCCATGCATCCTGCGAAGTAAGCCACTTTTCCTTTCTTCTGGTAATCAAAAGCATTCAGATATCTGAAGTCGCCCGTCAGTTCAGGCATGTGTTGCTTACGTTGTAAGCTTCGTTGTTTTCTTACCTTAATTCCAACCGGACAAAATTCTTCACACCGACGACACATCAGGCAGTTAAAAGTTTGTTGTTCGGTTACTAATTTATTTCTTACATCAAATAAAAAATATGCAGGAGCAGTTTCTTTAATTCCAAGTGACGTAAGCAGCATGCACCGGTCAACACAGACGCCGCAACGAGAACAGGAATTTACTTCGAATGCAGCAAAACCATCATATTTCGGTCCATGCTTCACACCAAAACGACGAAGGAAGATTAATCCTACTTCTGTAGGAATGTGCATGTATCTGGAATAGGGAAGAGATGTAAAAAATAATCCAAGAGCAATGGAATAACCCCACCACATCGGTTCTTCAAGAGTTTGTAGCGGAAGAAATGCAGCCAAAAAATCACCCACATTGTTTGTTAGGAAGCCACCATTATGATATAGTCCAGCTGTAGAACTCTCTGCCAGCAGGCGCATGGGAAAAATTAACCAAAGTGTTGTGATGGCAATCCTGTCGAAAGGACGTTGTTTTGTTGTGCGCTTTAATCCAAAAATTCGTGAAGACATTCTTTTAAGCCAAGCAAGCGAAACTGCAACTAATATAAGAAGTAGTAAAAGGTCCATCATAAAAATAAAACCGTTTGAAAATGCAAACCCACTTACTTCATGTTCAAAAAACTTAAAGAAAATAGGATCGTATGGCATATTAAATGGTCGATGACTGAACAATTTTGATTCAATAGTACCTGCAACAATCAGCAGAAACCAACCGAAAGCAAGTGTCATATGCATAAATCCCAGCAAACGGTTTACTTTAAAAATCTTTCGGTGGAGTAAACACTCCAGAATAATTTCTTTCACCGCACCAAAAATTTTAAGACTGAAGAAACCTCTCCAGAAGCGGCGTTGGCTAGCCAGATCGATAGACCTGAACCAGCGAAAATATTTTACTACTAATGTAATAGTAAGTATAAAAATCCCAATTGTAAAGGGAAGAGCAAACCAATCAAAATTCATGGACGCAAAATTTTATCAACTGCTTTTTTTATTCCGAGAATCATATTTCGAGTATTCACACCACGTGGGCAAGCCAACAAGCACTTTCCGCAATACTGACACTTTGCAATTTCTTCTGCAAGGCGATCCGTTTCACCACGTTTCATTAATGTATGAACCATACGAATATTAAAATCAGTAAACTGCGCAGCTGTGCAAGTAGCTGTACAAGTACCGCAGGCAATGCAAATATTGACGGTAGGTTCAAACTTACGTACAAACTCAATTATTCGCTTGTCGTTTTTATCGTAGTCAATCTGCCTGTCTTTTTGTAATGTGTAGCCGAAGTTTTTCATGCGTTCGGTTTTATTCTTTCTTCAATGGCATAACCTTCGAGATAACTGGAAGTCATCATGGCAGCAGCGCGTGCATCTACAAATACGTTATTTATCGTACGTGGAGCAACGCAGCAACCCGCAAAGAAAACACCGGGAATGCTCGATACAGATGTTTGTGTATGCTGGTTCTGTGTTTTGAAAAATCCATTTACACCTAATTCTACACCCATCATTTTTCCAATCTTTACGGTTCCTGTGGAAGGAACCATGCCAACCATGAGAACCAAAAGATCTACACTCATTTTCAAAGGACGTCCTGCCAAAGTATCTTCAACTTTTACAAGCACCGAATGATCAGGGTTCTCGCATGCTTCTGAAAGACGGCCTCTGATAAAATTAACACTCCACTTTTCCTGCGCTTGTTTATACAATGCTTCGAAGCCCATACCAAACATGCGCAAATCCATGTAAAAACAAAAAACACCCGCTCCCGGAATACGTTCTTTTATTTCTATCGCTTGTTTAACAGCCGTTACACAACATACTTTTGAACAATAAACATGTCCGGCTTTTTCATCCCGCGATCCCACACAATGCACAAAACCTACACGTGCAGGTGTTTTTCCTGCCGCCGTTTTGATATCTTCTCCGCGCATAAACTTTTCTTCCAGATCAGCAGAGGTAATTACATTTTCGTAAATACCATAGCCGTATTCTTCTTTTTTATGCGCATCGAAAACATCATATCCTGTTGCAATAACAATCGCTTCGCTTTCAAACTTGCGTCCGTCAGCAAGTGCAATGTAAAAAGTCTTTTCTTTTTTTTCTGCTTGAACAATCTCTGCATTTAAAATAAGATTCGCACCAGAAAGTGAAATTCCATTATCTAAAAATTTAACAACGTCACTTCCCATGCTCATTGTTGGAAAAAGTTTTTCCCAGTTCAAAAGATGTCCGCCGGGCTGTGCCGCTTTTTCAATCAGGGTTACATCATAACCCATCGATTGTAAATTGGTTGCCGATTCCATGCCGGCGATTCCACCGCCGATTACAATTACCTTTTTTTTCATCTTAATTCTGTAAGAATTTTTTTATTTAAAACATTAGGCAATTCAGGTTTTCCCAAATCTTTTCCATTTATTCCCAGATACTTTTTGGCAGGATCATACGCAATTCCAATTTTATCAAGAACGGGTTCGCAATCCACCTGATGAACCTGCAAACCAAGATCCCACGGGTCATACCCCAATACAAGACCAGCCAGTTCTTCATAGGTAAATACAGGAATTCCCTGCCCGTTCTTACCGTATGTTTTGCCTTCCATTTCACTGATTGCATATTGCCACTTGTCAAGAAACATAGGACATCCCGGACAATTCGTCAAAATCAGATCCGGTTCATACGACTCCATCGATTCGAATTTTTTATGGGAACAGGAAATGGAATACCCGCGATTGGCCTGCACCAGATACTGGCGAAAACCAAAGCCACAACAATGCCTGCGCTCAGGATAATCAATCACTTCGCCACCCCACTCTTCAATCATTCCAATTAAAACATAAGGATATTCAGCACCGCCAACACCTTTGTCGGGAAACATCTTTGCATAGTGACAACCGATGTGTTCAACCACTTTCAATGGTTTGCCGGTTTCTTTATTAATGAGTTTGTATTTTGCTTTGGCTGCAATTTCTTTTCTGAAATGATAAATCACATCACTGGCATGCGCAAGATTTTTTGGAATCTTGAATTCCCTGCCTGTAGCTTTTTTAAGATAGTCACGCACTTTTTGTTCCACTTCCGGAAAGTGATGCCATGTGTCCATTACTTCAGTATAAATCCCGAAAGAAGTGATACACGAGGGCATCAGGTTTTCATATCCGGCTTCTGTCATCATTGCAAACTGACGCGCGACAACCGTCATCATCGTGTCGATAGGAACGACATCGCTGTGGTAGCCAATGCCGGAACAAGTCGTGTGACATGGATGTTCATAAACGTCTTTTCCCAACTCATCACGCATAATCCGAAGCATGGTCGTTTCAGCTCCGGGAAAAAAATTCTGTCGGATGCAGCTGCGTACATAAAAATATCTGTCATCGGCAATCTCTTTCTGGTAATCGTTCCAGAGCGCCTGCTTTCCTTCCACTTTCATAATTCGCGGTTGTGTTGGTTGTTGTTTTCTGTATAAACACTTTTAAAATATTCACAGCTGATCGTATCATCCAGTGTAAGCCCCAGCTCTTTTGCTTTCTCTGCAGATGCTTTCTCAATCATTTCGTATCTTTTGATACCGCCGGTTACTTCAAATATTTTGTGTAATTCATCCAGTGTTTCCTTCGGAATCTTTCTCATAATACCGGGTCCATCACCTTGATAGTTGGCACCCAGCCTTTCAAAAACATCCCGCCAGTTTTTCTGGATCCAGTCCCAGACAGGACCTTGCTCGGGATGTAGATCTGTTCCGACCCCTTCTAGATAAGTGCAGTAACCAGTATCCAATATCCATTGCCCGATCGTTCTTTTTACGGCCAGCTGCTGCCGTCCCTTTTCGGATTCAACAAAATATCCCAAATCCTGCGAAAGCGAACGCAGTGCCATGATGATCAGTCCTGGTGCATTCCCACGCGGACAGCGGGTTTTACAACTCATGCATTCACCACAATACCAGATTGCATCGCTTTTCAACAATGCCTCAATCTGCTCATCATCTTTTGTTTGAACTGTATCCGCAATCTGACGCGGGTCGTAGTTGTAAAATGAAGCCGCAGCGCAAATCGCCGTGCAGGTACCGCAGTTAATACAGGCTTTCAGGCCTTCCGCAAGACGGACATCCTCCGCTAACTTAGTATACAGACTGCTCATATATCAATATCTATAATGTATATCATTTTGGTCGACAAAGATAAAAGAATTTTAATTTACAATCTAAAATAGAAAAAAAATGATTGCTGTTAACATCCCTGTTAGAAACTTCCAGCGACCTGCTTTTGCAAAGGCCTTTGCATGTAGTATTTTAGAAGTTCCAATTTTCAATTCCGGCAAATGAAGAAAAAATGGTTTCATTTATTATCTCTGATCTTCATTGCCGGGTTATTTATAACACTTAACAGTTGTAAAACCACCAAGACGGGCGATACTCATAAGCATAGTGAATCGTACAGAGATAAAAAATTTGCAGAAGAATATTCAAAAAAATTAAACATTCCGCTTAGCGGGAGAGAAGATAAAAAGCTGATTAAAGCAGTGGCAGGTTGGATAGGAACGCCCTACAAATATGGTGGTGCATCCAAAACAGGAACCGATTGTTCGGGCTTTGTAATGAACATTTATCAGGAAGTGTACAATAAAAAACTGGGCAGATCCGTCAATGATATTTATGAAAAAAATGTGCGGATTATTAAAAAGAGTGAATTGAAAGAAGGTGATGTTGTGTTTTTTAAAATAGAGACAAAAAAACCCGGCCACATAGGTTTGTATATTAAAGGAAATAAATTTGTTCACGCCAGTTCAAAGCGCGGCGTTACAACCAATAGTCTTGAAGAGGCTTATTACAAGAAATATTATTTTGCAAGTGGAAGAGTGAAGTAAAAAGGAAAAGGATAAATGAAATATTGGAAAAATTTGGAATCTGATTCCAGATTTTTCCAGTTTTCAAAAGAGACTTTCAGAAAAAAATTCACAGTACTGCTTGTAGAATTAGCCTTGTCAGAACTTCGTGCTTTTGTATTTCTATGCTTCTATGTAAATCTATGTGCCTATGTGTTAAAGAAAAACCGCATAGCCCTCCAACTATTGCTGCTACTGCCACTGCATCTGCCACTACTATTAAAACTAATTCTGTCTTAGGTATCGGGTCTTACATTCAAAGATTGCGTATCTCCAAAATTTCTCTTAGCTTTGAATTAAATTTCAACCCATGATCAAATCAATGACCGGCTATGGCAAAGCAGTTTGTGAAATGCCCGGTAAAAAAATTACAATTGAAATCCGCTCTGTAAACGGGAAACAGTTTGATATCAAAACGCGCATTCCTTCTTTTTACAGCGAGAAAGAACTGGAAATTAGAAACCTTCTTTCGGAAAAACTGGAACGCGGATCCGTTGATTTTTCAATGTATGCTGATGTTTCAGATGAACATACTTCTCAAACACTGAATAAAAAATTAATATTATCCTATTACAATGAGTTAAAATCATTGCACGATGAAATGCCCGGATCAACGCAACCGGATTATCTTTCCTCAATTTTACGATTTCCCGATGTGCTGAAATCTGCCCGCGAAGAACTCACCGAACAGGAATGGGGAAAAGTATTTTGCCAGATTCTTGAAGCCGTTAAGCATTTTAATGTATCACGCAGCAACGAAGGAAAAAAGCTTGAGGCAGATATTACAGCGCGTTGCAAACAGGTAAGTAAATTATTGGAAAGTATTCTTCTTCTGGAAGAAAACCGCAAGGAAAATATTCGTACAAGAATAAAAAAATCGTTGACGGATATCAGCGAAAATACACGCATTGATGAGAACCGTTTTGAGCAGGAAATTATTTATTATCTGGAAAGAATCGATTTCACAGAAGAAAAAGTAAGGCTCGCATCGCACCTGAAATATTTTGATGAAACGATGAAAAGTGAAGGGCCTATCGGAAAAAAACTCGGTTTTATTTTGCAGGAGATGCTGCGTGAAACCAATACCCTGGGCTCAAAAGCAAATGATGCAGAAATTCAGAAAATCATCGTGCAGATGAAGGATGAGCTGGAGAAAGTACGCGAACAACTCATGAATGTTTTATAAATAATGAACGGAAAAGCCATCATACTTTCAGCACCTTCCGCTTCCGGAAAAACAACACTGGTGCATTATCTGATTGATAAAATACCATTGCTTGCTTTTTCAGTTTCTGCAACCAGCCGTAAACAAAGAGAAGAAGAAACAAACGGAAAAGATTATTTTTTTCTGACAGCCGATGAATTCAGGAATAAAATTGAAGAAGATGCATTTATTGAATGGGAAGAGGTTTATGAAGACTGCTATTACGGCACGTTAAAATCAGAAATTGAAAGAATGTGGAACGAAGGCAAGCATGTGGTTTTTGATGTGGATGTGAAAGGCGGACTTCATTTAAAAAAGACTTTTGGTGAGAAAGCTTTATCTGTATTTGTGCGACCTCCATCTATTCAGGAATTAAAAAAACGACTTGAAAAAAGAGGAACAGAAAGCGAAGAGAGCCTGAAAAAAAGAATAGGAAAAGCAGAATACGAAATGGCGTTTGCCAATCTTTTTGATGTGGAAGTTGTCAACGACGACAGAGAAGCTGCCTGCCGTGAAGCAGAAGAAATTGTAAAAAAGTTTTTGAATTTGTAGTTTGAAAAAAAAGAAAATCACCGGTCTTTTTTTCGGATCATTCAATCCGATTCACATCGGCCATATGGCCATCGCAAATTATCTTGTTGAATACGGAAAGCTGGATGAAATCTGGTTTGTAGTATCACCCCACAATCCATTAAAAGAAAAGAAAAGTTTGCTGAACGGTCATCATAGATTGATGATGGTGAAAGAGGCAATCGAAGGAGATACCCGTTTTCGCGCCCGTGACATTGAATTTAAAATGCCGCAGCCTTCATACACAATCGACACATTGACATTTCTTACAGAACAGAATCCGGAGAAAAACTTTTGTTTGATTGTTGGTTCCGATAGCATAGCCTCTTTTAAAAAATGGAAAAATTTCGAAACCATTTTATCTGATTATTCAATTCTTGTTTACCCAAGACCCGGTGACGAGGAAAGCGAATTTTTAAAACATCCGAATGTAAAATTAGTGGAAGCCCCACGCATGGATGTCTCTTCCAGCTTCATTCGCAAAGCCATTGCAGATAAAAAAGATGTACGGCATTTTGTTTCCGAACGTGTATGGAAATACATGGAAGAAATGGGTTTCTATAAGTAATTTTCTAAAATATTAGTCCGCAGGAATACTGCATTATCAGTTCCTCTTTACCCCTTTTAATCCGGTGAGGAAAAACTTTACTGATTGCAAAATTCATCTTTGTGACGCCTGCCCAAGCATTAAAAAGGTGCAGCTGAATAAAGCAACTGTCGGCTGTTTCCTCAATTACTGGTTCGGGGTTTAAATTTCTCAGTTTGTTTTTTTGTTCAGTGTTGAATTTTAAATAATCTACTTTTCTTGAAGCTAATTCATTGCAAGCTTTTTTACTACAAAGTAGTTCGTTGAAGCCATAACCGGAGTGCCAGAATAGCGCAAAATTACTCCCTTTAAGAAGGAACACCATGTACTGAAAGTATCCCATGGGAGAAGGATCTACTTCAATGTGATCGAAAAGAGGAATGCTGTCAACATATTTCCAGACTGCACTTGATTTTTCTTCTGACGGAAAAACTTTTTCAAAGGCTTGGTTTTCGCGCAGAGCCATAAAAACAGGATACCCGCCCATACCATCGTAATGGTAGTAAAAATGGAGCTTCCAGCCTTTTTCCATTTTGATTTTATCGAACAGAGAAAAATAGTCATTCACTTTAAACTTATTGGTATCAATAGTTTTACCTGTTCCCTTTTTTATAAATCCTGCTTTTTCATGATAGGAAGTAATTTTGTCAACGAAGCCTTGATAGTCTTGTTGCACCGGAATGCAGGAATCTGAAATTAAACAGGAGCAAAGAAAAAACGGGAGGCTGATCATAAATTTCATAATGATGGAATTTGAAAAGTGTAAACACACAAAGATACTATCCGGTTAAGAATAATTGAAAAAAAGGATTACTTAATGGCGATTAGCGATAACTCTGAACTTTCGTATCACGCGGTCTTACACTCAGGACGGGAACCGGAGATTCATTTACAATTTGCAGTGCAAATGAACCCAGTAAGAAATTAGATGTTTTAACTTCCTGTTCTGTCATAATGCAAATCACATCGGCATTTACTTTTTCCGCATGATCCATCATGTTTTTAATTACTTTACTCCCGGTAACACATTCACTGTGAAACGGAATCTTTCGGTCTTTAAAATACAATTCAACCTGATCTGTATAGTTGTCCAGAACGCGCTGCGCCTCTTTTCCACCCGAAGTGTTCATTGCCAGAATTTCAACACTTGCATGAAAGGCTTTTGCAAATTCAGCTGCTGTCGTTGCCTTTTGTCGGGTTTCAGGCGTGGTATCCAGAGGCACAAGAATTTTCTTTATCGTTTCCGGAATATGATCATTTTTAAATGAAAGCACAGGTGGCTTGGTGTTGGCAATTATTTTATAGGCGGTATTGGTTTTGTACAACGCATTGAATCCGGATAAACGAACGCTGGAGCACATAATCAAAGAGGCATGTTCATGATTCGATTCTTTTGAAACTTCATCAACGATATTTCCTCTTCGTACTTTAAACGTTAGCTCAACTCCCGGTGCAATGGACGACCTGAACTTTTTGTGAAGCTCTGCAAACTTTTGCTCTGCAATCGCAGTACCTTCTTCAAACGACTTTGCACCCAAAGCATTTTTATCTTCAAGTACATAAACCATAATCACGTGCGACTCAAGACGACGCGCCATTTTAAGCGAGAATTCTAACGATCCGATCGCTTCCTCACTAAAATCAACAGGGACAATAATGTGTTTCATTTTGGGTGGATTTTGGAACTTCCACAAATATAAAACATATTAAGATAAAACCAAAGGAATTGGGGACAAAAATCAACAAAATAATTATCTAAATATCTATTTAATTATGTCCCTGAAAGAGACATTTCCTCCTGAAAGAATAATTCCGCAGCGCAAATTGTGAATTTTTATCTTGTTCTCGAGTAATGCAGCCACAGGCACCGCAGAGGACGGTTCAATAACAATTTTCATTCTTTCCCAGATAAAGAACATGGCCTTACGAATGGACTCTTCATCAACAGTAACAATATCATCCACATATTTCTGGATAATACCAAAGGTCTTTTCACAGAGGGATGTTTTTAAACCATCAGCAATGGTTTTGGGATTTTCCGAAGGAATGATCTTCCCAGCCTGATAAGACTTCCAGGCATCATTCGCCATTTCAGGTTCTGCTGCAACAACTCGTATTGATTTGCCAAAGTAAGCAGCCGAAAGAGCCGTTCCGCTTAATAATCCACCACCACCCACCGGAGCAAGAATCAGATCGAAATTTTGAACATCCTCTAACAACTCTTTACAGGCAGTAGCTTGCCCGGCAATGATCCGATAATCGTCGTAAGGATGAATAATAACAGCCCCGGTTTTTTCAACAACTTTAGCCAGCGTTTCTTCCCGTGAAATTAAGGTGGGTTCACAGAAAGTAATTTCTGCATCATAGTCTTTCACTGCATTTACCTTTACATCCGGAGAGTCGGATGGCATTACAATATATGCTTTGCAGCCATGCACGCGCGCTGCAAGTGCCAGGGCCTGTGCATGGTTACCTGATGAATGCGTTGATACACCCCTTTGTTGTGCTTCTTTTCCAGCCAGCAGAACAGCATTTGTGGCTCCACGATATTTGAAAGCACCAGCCCTCTGAAAATTTTCACACTTAAAAAAAACTTCCCCGCCCACTAAATTATTCAGGGTTTCACAAGTTAAAACGGGTGTACGATGAACATACGGAGCAATGCGTTCGTGCGCTTTGCAAATACTATCCGGGGTTGGGAAAAGATCAGTCATATAAATTCATTGCAGCAAAGTTACAATTATCCACAAATGAATGTCATGCAAACGTCTGCCTTAATTTTATTACTTTTGCACACAAACTTAAAATTTATTCCTTTGGAAATTGTTGTCAGCGGAATCCGTTCAACCGGAAATCTTCACCTCGGAAATTACGTGGGTGCACTCCGCAATTTTACCCGAATGCAGCACGAAGCCAAGTGCTTCTTTTTTATTGCTGATTTTCATTCTCTCACAACCCATCCTACGCCAGAAGATCTGCACGGTAATGTGAAACAGGTACTCGTTGAATACCTTGCTGCCGGCCTTGATCCGGAGGTTGCTACCTTATATTTACAAAGCGATGTTCCCGAAGTGACGGAACTGTATCTTTTGCTGAACATGAACGCATACGTGGGAGAGCTGGAAAGATGCACTTCCTTTAAAGAAAAAATCAGGCAGAATCCGGATAATATTAATGCAGGACTTCTTACTTATCCCGTGTTGATGGCGGCTGATATAATGATTCACAAAGCACACAAAGTGCCCGTTGGAAAAGATCAGGGACAACATCTTGAAATGACACGCAATTTCGCTGCCCGCTTCAACCGTATGTATAAAACAGATTATTTTCCAGAACCGGTTGCCTATAACTTCGGGCAGGAATTGATTAAAGTTCCCGGTTTAGATGGTAGCGGAAAAATGGGAAAATCGGAAGGCCCTAATAATGCTGTGTTTCTGGCTGATGATCCCGAAACCATTCGTAAAAAAGTGATGAAAGCCGTTACAGACAGTGGTCCTACTGAAATGAACCAACCCAAACCCGAAATGATTGAAAATCTTTTTTCATTGATGAAGATTGTTTCAAAAGAAGACACCATCAGCCATTTCGACGATTTATACAACAGTTGTCAGATACGCTATGGTGATCTGAAAAAGCAACTGGCTGAAGATATTATCCTATTCATGGCACCCCTGCGTGAAAAGATTCTTGAACTTTCTTCCAACAATGCATATCTGAAAAAAGTGGCGGAAGACGGTGCTGCGAAAGCAAAAGAAAGTGCTGCGAAAACAATTCGGGAAATCAGAGAAATTATTGGTTTCCGAAAATTTTAACTAAAAAAGTATTTTGCCACAAAACTATTCTCACAAACAATTGGCTGCAAAAGCCATTCTTGTTGGCCTTGCAACAAAGAAACAAACCGCTGAACAACTGAATGAATATTTGGATGAGCTTGCGTTTCTTGCTGAAACCGCCGGCGTTATTCCTGTTAAAAGGTTTACCCAAAAGCTGGAACACCCTGATGGCAGAACCTTTGTTGGCAAAGGAAAACTAGCTGAGATCAAAACGTTTGTTGAAGAAAATAAAATAGAAGTTGCCATTTTTGATGACGATCTGACACCTTCTCAGTTTAGGAATATTGAAGATGCATTAGGTTGCCGGTTGTTAGATCGAAGCACTCTTATCCTAGATATTTTTGCAGTACGCGCCAGATCTGCTAATGCAAAAACACAGGTTGAGCTTGCACAATACGAATACTTACTTCCTCGCCTGACGGGAATGTGGTCGCACTTATCCAAGCAACGCGGTGGTATTGGAATGCGTGGTCCCGGAGAAAAAGAAATTGAAACGGACCGTCGGATTATCCGAAAAAAAATTGCGCTTTTGAAAGAGCAACTTAAAAATATAGACAAGCAAATGCGAACCCAGCGTAAAAACAGGGAGCAAATGCCGAGGGTTGCATTGGTAGGATATACAAATGTTGGAAAGTCTACATTGATGAACCTTTTAAGTAAATCAACCCTTTTCGCTGAAAATAAACTTTTTGCTACACTTGACACAACTGTCAGAAAAGTAGTAGTAAGCGAAACACATTTTCTCCTCTCGGATACGGTTGGGTTTATTAGAAAATTGCCCCATCATTTAATTGAATCCTTTCGTTCCACCCTGGATGAAATTAAAGAATCGGATTTATTAGTGCACGTAGTGGACATTTCACATCCCGGCTTTGAAGATCAGATTTATGTTGTCAAGCAAACATTGATGGATCTGGGCGTCATCGACAAGCCTACCATTCTTTGTTTTAATAAAGTGGACACATACACGCACAATCCGGATGATATTGAAGAAAAGAAATTAAGCATAGCCGACTTAGAAAAAACATGGATGGCAAAAGAAAATGCTCCCTGTGTTTTTATTTCAGCTACCAAACAAATGCAGATCGATAAATTAAAACAGCTGATTATCAAAAAGATTAAACCTAATTAAATGTTCAAAGAAGTACATCTTGATATATCCAATGTTAAGACGAGCCTATTGTATTTATTCTTAACACTGATCGCTAAATGCAGGAATTCTAATGACGAAATACCCTGTCTTATATACCATTCAGCATATTCCATCTCTGTTTTCTGCGACAGATAACCCTTTCTTCGCTTTTTCGATTTAAATTAAGTAGATTTACTTATTGTTTTGTCGGGAGTTTCATATGATCTTTATTAAGCTAAAAAAATGCAGAAAATCAGTAGCTTAACGGGATATAGGAACTAAGTAAAATTTCTTATAAACCGATTAAAAAAACAAACAAAACGGAGAAAAAAGTCTATGAAAGCATTTTCAAAAATCCTGGTCGCTGTTCTCATCCTTTTTGCTTTTGGGATGAAAAGTCAGCAGATTTTTGCTTCCGGATTCAAACTTACGGGTGGTCCGTATAAGGTTTGTCCTACGCAAAAACCAACAGATGGAAATATAATCGGTGACGGGACAGACAATGTCTATGCTTCAACTTACAGTACTACTGAAAGAAAATGGTCGCAGCCGGAAAAGTTGAATGTTAACGGTAAAATGGAAAACAAGGCCACAAAAAAGAATAATTTTATTGTTAAAGAAGAAAGCGGAAACTCAGATCTTTACTTATCAAACCTAGTTAACGGAACATGGACTCCTCCTCAGAAAATGGGTGCTCCAATAAATTCGGAATTCTCAGAAAGCAGTGCATGTCTTACCTCCGATGGGGCAATTCTTTATTTCTCCAGCAATCGTCCGGGTGGATTTGGCGGATACGACATTTACAAATGTGAACGTCAGGAAAATGGTGAATGGGGTCCTGCTGTAAATCTGGGAAAATCGGTTAACACACCCAAAGATGAAGAAACTCCTTACATTTTAACGGATGATCTGACACTGTATTTCAGTTCACAGGGTCATGGATCAATCGGCGGTTATGATGTGTATGTTTCAACATTGAATGATGATGGTTTTTGGGGCCGTCCTGAAAATTTGAATTTCCCGGTGAATTCAAACATTAACGATCTTTTCTTTTCATTATCAGATGACGAGAACCTAATCTACATTACAAGATATTAATAACAACACTGTTACCCCAAATAATACAGGACCGTTTGAAAAAACGGTCTTTTTTTTTGTTAAGCTTTTTTTTCGTGATGATTAGAGCCTTTATTTCATATCTTTGGGGCTCTTTATTGGCTGATGGTCTAAACAAACATCTTTTTGTTATGAAAAAATTTTTCTCCCTTTTACTGTTTGCTACTGCAATAATGGCTTTTACAAATGCAAATGCCCAGGAAACAAAATTCAAAGGTGATTTTAAAAACCGCTATGTGCAGGCGGATAATTATATGAATGTGGGTAATTATGAAGAGTCACTCAGGATTTTTCTTTCACTCGATTCTATTGTCCCCAACAATGCCAACCTGCTTTTTAATATTGGTCTTTGTTATCTGAATATCCCTTACAACAAATCGAAGTCTATTCCTTATTTTATCAGAGCCTCTAAAAATATTTCCCTTGCATACACGGGGGAATACAACGAGACCTCTGCACCTGTTTTTGTTTATTATTATTTGGGGAAATCTTACCATATCAATTACCAGATTGATAAAGCTGTTGAATATTTCCAGAAATTCCGCGGTTATCTTACAGAAACAGAAACCGATTTGTTGAAGGATGTTGACAGGCAAATAGAAATGTGCTACAATGCCAAGAAGATGTTTGAAAATCCTTTGGATATTAAAATTGACAATCTGGGTCCATCAATAAACACAAAGCAAGCCGAGTATTCTCCCGTTATTTCTAAAGATGAAAAAACAATTATTTTTACGTCAAGGCGTGATGGAAGTACAGGTGGAAACAAAGACGACAAAGGAAAGTTTTACGAAGACATCTACATTGCAACCAAAGATGGTAGTGGTGTTTGGGAAGCGGCAAAACCCATCGGAAATAATATCAATACCAACCGTCACGAAGCATCCATTTCATTATCTGCTGATGGTAAACAATTGTTTATATATAAAGATGATGGAGGAGATGGTAATATTTATACCAGTTTTAACAAAGATGGAAACTGGTCTGTTCCTACAAAATTGAATACGCCAGTTAATAGCAAAGCATGGGAAACACACGCCTGCCTTTCACCTGATGGAGCTACACTTTATTTTGTAAGTGATAGAGAAGGTGGATATGGTGGTCGTGACATCTACAAATCGGAGAAAAAAGGAAGCGGCGAATGGGGTCCGGTAATTAATCTGGGACCAGCCATTAATACAGCATACGACGAAGACAGCCCCTTTATTCTTCCGGATGGTGTTTCATTATATTTTAGCTCACAAGGCCACGAAAGCATGGGCGGTTTTGATATTTATAGCGCAACACTTTCAGATGACGGTTTCTGGGGAAGGCCGGAAAACCTGGGTTATCCGATTAATACAACAGAAGACGATGTATTCTATGTTCCAACCGAAGATGAAAAACATGCCTATTATTCCACTGTAAAAAAAGACGGATTCGGTGATCTGGATCTCTATCTTATTACAATTGTTCGTGGTAAATCGCGTGTTGTAACACTTGCCGGTTCTATTACTGATGGAATGACATACAAACCACTTGTAGCAAAAATTGAAGTAATTGATAATGTAAAAAAACAAGTAGTAGCTAATCTGAACAGTAATAAACTCGGTGATTTTTTCTGTACGTTGCCGCCATCCAATTACACAATTAATGTTACTTCTCCAAAGCACAAAGACTATTCTGAAACATTTGATATCAGAGCCGATGAAAAACTCAGCGAAATTCAAAAAGACATTATACTTGATCGTTTAGAAGAAGTTGTGTTGAATAAAAATGATTATGAGGTTGGAGAAAAAATTATTCTGAAGAAAATTTTCTACGACTTTAACAAATCAGAATTGCGCCCGGAATCTATTGTTGAACTTGCACGTTTGACAAAACTGATGAAAGATATTCCTACGTTAAAAATTGAAATTTCAGGGCACACCGATAATGTGGGAACTGCCGAATACAACGTTAAACTTTCTGAACGCAGAGCCAAATCTGTTGTTGACTATTTGGTAGAAAAAGGAATCGATGCGAAACGCCTTACATTTAAAGGTTATGGTTTTGATCAGCCGATTGCAACCAACACAACAGAAGAAGGCCGTCAGTTGAATCGCCGTACAGAATTCAAGATTTTGTATAAATAAGAGTAAGAAAAATATGAAATTAGAAAGCCCGGTTTTTCCGGGCTTTCTAATTTATGTGTATTCTGTATGATCAGTAACTCATCTTAGAAGCTTCGCGTATTGCCTGAATGTAAACTTTGTCCTGAGAGAATATTAATGTGTAAAAACCTTCGTCACCCACAATATGGCGAGCTATAAAAGCTTTAATGTAAATATCAAAGTCTTTCTTTGCTGCAAGCAGTGAGGCTTCCGTGAAATTTACCTTATTCTTTTTCAGTAGTTCAACGAAAGCGGCCCAGATAACAGCATCGATCTGGAAGGAGCGAACAAAGGTAGGAGCATTGGTGTATCTGCGTTTCAGAGACTCACGATTTTTGTCTGCATAATCAAATCCAAATTGATTAACGAGTCCACGGTTAATCACATCTGTGAAGACAGCCGGAAAGCGCGATGTATCCAATGCAACCATTATATCGGGACGAATTCCGCCACCACCATAAACAACTTTTCCTTTGGGTGTTTTGTATTTTTTGCCCGAATCTTTTTTCATCAGACTGTCGTACTTTTTCTCAGCTTCTTTATCGGTAATCCTATTCAAAAGATCGGTATAGTAAGCATCGATGCTTTCATGGTAAGGACGCTGAATACAGCGACCCGTCGGCGTATAGTAACGTGCAACAGTAAGGCGCAACGCAGAGCCGTCGGGCAATTCCGCTTGTTCCTGTACAAGTCCTTTTCCAAACGAACGGCGTCCGATCACAATCCCGCGGTCGTTATCCTGAATCGCTCCTGCAAGAATCTCACTGGCTGAAGCAGACCACTCATCTATTAAAATGATAACGCCTGTATTTCCTAATAAACCTTCAGATGTAGCGACATATTCTTCTTTCGGCTTCGATTTTCCCTGCGTGTAAACAATCATCTTTCCTTCAGCAAGAAACTCATCCGCAATTTTAACAGCCGTGTTTAAAAGTCCTCCGCCGTTGCCTCGCAAATCAAGAATCATCACCTTCATTCCTTTTTTCAGAAGCTGGCGCGAAGCATTATCAAATTCTTTAAAACTGGTTCCGGTAAACTTACTGAGTTTTACAAATGCCGTTTTTCGGTCGATCATGTAAAAAACATCCAGACTTTTTTCGGTAATTTTATCTCTTACAATATCAATATTGATTAGACCTTTCACATTTTTTCGAAACACACTTACTTTAACAGTTGTGCCTTTTTTACCACGCAGTTTTTTGAAGACCTCGTTATTGGAAATATGAACACCCGCAACATTTTTCCCGTCAATCTTTACAATCCGGTCGCCGGGCTGAACGCCCTTTTGTTGTGCTGGTCCACCCGAGATGGTGTTTATAACCATAATCGTATCTTTCTGAATATTGAATTCAACGCCAATTCCGTCAAAATTTCCACTGAGTGATTCGTTGGTTTTTTGTAATTCGGAAGCGGGAATATAATAGGAGTGAGGATCGAGCCGTTGCAGCAGATCGTCAATTGCCAGATCTGTGATTTGTGAACGGTTAATGGTGTCTACATAATTCTCATCAATAAAATTAAGCACATCATTAAATTTATCATATCCTTTTGTTTGCGAGAAGAGTCCACCATTGGGACCTCCAGGCTTTCCTGAAAAAGCATAGCGCCCGATCAGAAATCCGGCGGCGAGTGTGAAGGCCAGTAAAATTGGCAGGTAAATTGAAAATTTACGGTCAGACATACGATTGTTTTAAGATAAAAAAAGAGTTCCGGAATTAACCGGAACTCTCACAGTACCCGGAGCCGGGGTCGAACCGGCACGAGTGTAACCTCACAGGTTTTTGAGACCAGCGCGTCTACCAATTCCGCCATCCGGGCAATGCCCATTAATCCGGGAACGCAAAGGTAGAAATTCTTTCGTTGCTACAAAATCCATTTAAGAAAAATTGTATTTCATGCAAAAATGTGTAGCTTTGCACCGGTTTTTCAGAAGAGTGGTACTGGAGCTACTTTTCAAATACTTAAACTGTTATGTCTGCTCAGGTGAACATATTTGCCGGTACGGCAACCACGGTACTGGCTCAGCGAATTGCCCGCTGCTACGGAAAAGAACTCGGAAAAGTGATTGTTAACCGCTTTTCTGATGGAGAATTTCAACCATCATTCGAAGAAACCGTTCGCGGCAACAGCCTTTTTATTATCCAGTCAACCTTTACACCTTCTGAAAATCTTTTTGAGCTTTTACTGATGATTGATGCTGCCAAGCGCGCATCAGCCAAGCATATCGTTGCAGTCATTCCGTATTTTGGATATGGCCGGCAGGACAGAAAAGACAAACCACGTGTTTCTATTGGCGCCAAGCTGGTTGCCAATCTGCTTACAGCCGCAGGAGTTACACGCATTATAACGATGGATCTTCACGCCGATCAAATTCAGGGATTCTTTGATGTTCCAGTTGATCATCTGTATGCGTCTTCCGTTTTTATACCCTATCTCAGATCATTAAACCTCCCGAATCTTACGATGGGTTCACCCGATGTGGGCGGGATTCGTCGCGCAGCAGCGTATGGAAAAATTCTGAATGCAGATATCGTAATGATTTATAAGCAACGCGCCAAAGCCAATGTCATTGAAAAAATGTCGTTGATTGGTGAAGTTGAAGGAAGAGACATTGTGCTGGTTGATGATATTATCGACACAGCAGGAACCATTACCAAGGCAGCCGATTTGCTGATGGATAACGGGGCCACCAGTGTGCGTGCGGTTTGCACACATCCAATTTTATCAGGCAAAGCACATGAGCGCATTGAAGAATCAAAACTTACAGAGTTAATTGTTAGTGATACCATACCTCTTCGCAAGGAGTCTTCAAAAATTCGTGCGTTAAGTGTAGCGGAATTATTCGCAGATGTAGTTGGCCGGGTTCATAATTATGAATCCATTAGTTCACATTTTAGTTTTAATTTTTAATATTTATCAAATTTACAAACAATGAAAACAGTATCTATGAGCGGTTCGCTTCGTGCGAACGTAGGGAAAAAAGATGCAAAAACCCTTAGAAGAGAAGGTCGTGTGCCTTGTGTAGTGTATGGTGTAGAAAACCAAATTCATTTTTCACTTGTTGAAAAAGAATTTAATGTTCTTCTTTTTACTCCTTATTCACATATCGTTGACTTAGATCTTGAAGGAAAAAAGCTTAAAGCCATTTTACAAGATGTGCAATTTCATCCGGTTTCAGAACAAGTACTTCACGTTGACTTTCTTCAGGTAACCGATGACAAACCCGTTACGACAAGCCTTCTTGTTACACTCAAAGGAACCCCTGCCGGTGTTTTAAAAGGTGGTCGTATGATTAAGAAAATGAGAAAAATAAAAGTGAAAGCACTGATTAAAGATCTGCCAGATGAAATCGAAATCAATATGGCGCCTCTTGAAATTGGTGATACTGTTAAGGTTTCCGATATGGAGAGACCCAACATCACGTTTATTGAAAACCCATCAACCGTTGTTGCGATGGTTCGCACAACCCGTGTTGTTGTTGAAGAAGTGGCCCCTGGCGCTGAAGTGAAAGCTCCTGAAGGTGCTGCCGCCGCTGCTCCTGCTGCACCCAAGACTCCGGCATCCAAGTGATGCAATTCTGTATTCATATTTAGGCATAAGAGCACTGCTCTTATGCCTTTTTAACATTATTATAAAATGAAATATCTGATCGCTGGCCTGGGCAATATTGGTCCGGATTATCATGACACCCGACACAATGTTGGGTTTATGGTTGCCGATTTACTGGCATCAGAATACAAAGCAACTTTCCAGTCGGCGCGCTATGCTGACAAAGCCGAGTTTAAAATTAAAGGAAGAAGCATTGTTCTTATCAAACCAACTACCTACATGAACCTGAGTGGAAAAGCAATCCGCTATTGGCTTACAAAAGAAAATGTTGAAATTGAAAACCTGCTGGTAATGGTTGATGATATTGCACTTCCTTTGGGAACATTGCGTTTGCGCGAAAAAGGAAGCGACGGGGGCCACAACGGACTTGCGGATATTATTACCCAGCTTTGTACACAGCAATTCTACCGCCTGCGATTTGGTGTCGGCGGAGATTTCCCCAAAGGCTATCAGGTAGAATTTGTGCTGGGAAAATGGACACCCGATGAAAAAAAACTGGTTACAGAAAAAGCAGCCAATGCTTGTAAAATGATAACAAGCTTTGTATTTGCAGGCCCCGCCAGAACAATGACAGATTATAACAACAAATGAAACCCACCCGATGATAAAAAAGAAATGGACCATAAAAAAACAGGAGAACACCGATTTGATCAAACAATTGGCTTCTCAGCAAAATATTCCACCTGTACTTGCTGGACTTCTTGTTCAGCGCGGCATAGATACATATGAAAAGGCACAGGAGTTTTTTCATCCTTCTTTAAAACTACTGCACGATCCTTTTTTGATGAAGGATATGGACAAAGCAGTAATGCGTCTGGACAGGGCTCTTACAAAAAAAGAAAAGATTCTGATCTATGGCGATTACGATGTAGATGGAACAACCGCCGTTGCTCTTTTATATTCCTTTCTAAAAAAACGTCATCCGTTTATTGAGTTTTATATTCCGGATCGTTATTCGGAAGGCTATGGTATATCTGCCAAAGGAATAGACTTTGCCGCTCACAATGATTTTACACTCATCATCAGTTTGGATTGCGGAATTAAAAATATTGCCGAAATTGAAGAAGCGGCAAAACACGGAATCGATTTTATTGTTTGTGATCACCACATTACCGATGATGAAAGTCCAAAGTGCTGTGCAGTACTGGATCCCAAAAGGAAGGATTGTGCATATCCTTATAAAGAACTAACCGGTTGTGGTGTTGGATTTAAACTGGCAGAGGCTTTTTGTCAGAGAAAAAAAATTCCGATTACCGAATTGTATGAATATTTGGATATGGTTGCAATCAGCATCGCTTCGGATATCGTTCCGATCACAGGCGAGAATCGTATCATCATGCATTACGGACTACAACAGCTGAATGCGAAACCACGCGCAGGTTTCCGCGCACTGCTTGATATTTCGCAGATTAAAAAAGAGATGGATGTAACCGATGTCGTTTTTATTATCGGACCTCGTATCAATGCAGCAGGAAGAATCGACACTGGTCGTAATGCAGTGAGATTGCTTATTTCAGACGATTATGAAGAAGCAAAGCAAATTGCATATGTCATCAATGATGACAACACAACACGTAAAAATCTGGATGCATACATCACACAAGAAGCACTGGAGTTAATTGAAAAAGATGATGTGCTTCGCAATGCTAAGTCAACTGTGCTCTTTGGACCCGACTGGCACAAAGGTGTACTCGGAATTGTTGCTTCAAGATTGATTGAACACTACTACCGACCAACCATTGTGCTTACAGAATATGATGGTCTTGTTACTGGGTCAGCACGTTCTGTAAAGGAATTCGATTTGTATTCAGCAATCAGCGACTGCAGCGATCTGTTGGAACATTTCGGTGGTCATAAATGTGCCGCCGGCCTTACATTAAAAAAAGAGAATCTGGAAGCATTTTCTGCCAGATTTGAAAAAATCGTCAGTGAAAATATGGGAGAAATAATTCCTGTTCCCGAAATAGAAATTGATGCAGAAATCGATCTGAGTAGCATTACGCAACAGTTTTATAATGTTATAAAATCCTTTGGTCCCTTCGGTCCCGAGAACATGAAACCGTTGTTCATGACATCAAAATTGCAGGACACGGGTTATGCAAAAATTGTTGGAAATAATCATTTAAAATTTACAGTCAGTCATCCCGGACAAAGAAATGGTTTTGGCGCAATTGCCTTTAATCAGGGCGCATTTCTGGATGTTGTTGCCAAGAAAAAGAATTTTGAAGCGTGTTATTGTATTGAAGAAAACACATGGAATGAACGAAAATCTTTACAGTTAAATGTGAAAGATATTCGTTGTCTCGATTGCAATGAAGCTTTTTAATTTTCATACACACTCTACATTTTGTGACGGACATGCAGTTCCGGAAATTTTTGTTGATGCTGCGATCAGTGCAGGAATGCATGCATTAGGCTTTTCTGCACATGCACCTGTTGAACCCGGTTATGACTGGTGTATTCCCAAAGAAAAAATTCAGGAGTATTGCAATAAAATTCACGAATTAAAAAATCTGCATAAAGAAAAACTGGAAATTTATTGCGGACTGGAAGCCGACTATGTGCCTGGTTATACACAGACATTTGATTATTATAAAAAAACATTTCCGCTTGATTACATAATCGGTTCTATTCATCTTGTACAGAAAAAGGGATTCGATGAAGTGTGGTTTATCGACGGACCGGAAATAAATTATGCGCTGGGTCTGGAAATGCTTTTCAACAATGATATTCAGCTGGCAGTGCGACATTATTATGAACAAACAGCCGCGATGGTTATTACACAAAAACCAGATGTAATTGGTCATTTCGATAAAATTAAAATGAATAACAAAAACCGTTTTTTTTCGGAAGATGAAAAATGGTATCAAGCGATAGTTTCAGAAACACTTGATGTCATTGCCAAATCGGGATGTATCCTGGAGGTGAATACAAGAGGCAAATATAAAATGCGAACCAACGATTTTTTCCCTTCCTTATCTATTCTTGCATTGGCAAGGGAAAGAAACATACCCGTCACACTCAGTACCGATGCACATTCGCCGGAAGAATTAATTTATCTTTTAAAAGAAGCAGCGGAAGCACTTGCATCCATTGGTTTCCGTGAAGTGTTCTGTTTTGAAAACGGAAACTGGAAGCCAACCCCGATCCAATAATTACTTTTGTTTGATGCTGCAATGCTGAACACATTTCTCCATGCAGCTGTTATCGCAGGGTTCAATGTGAATCATGACAATTGTGTTGTTCAGTTTATCTTTAATTTTCAATGTAATGTCATCGCAAATATCGTGAGATTCCTTCACTGACATAGACGCGCTGACAACCATATGAAACTCAACAAAGCGGTCTGCGCCGGATTTGCGTGTACGAAAATCATGAAAACTGATCAGCTGCGGGCGATGTTCGTTCATGATTTCTTTAATTACTTCAACTTCTTCTGCAGGCAGACTTTCATCGAGCAAACCACCGACCGACTTTTTAGTCAGATCGTAGGCAGCCCGCACAATTAATAAAGCAACGATAATGGCACACACAGGATCGATCCAGAATACATCCACATCGGGATAAAAATAACGAACAAGTGAATAAATTCCGAGACCAGCAGCAACACCAAAAGAAGTGTAAACATCGGTTCTCAGATGCCAAGCATCAGCTTCCAGAGCAATAGAATCGGACTCTTTTGCCACTTTAAACAAACGACTGGATACAAAAAGATTGACAAGTGCCGAAACGATCATCACCAGAATCCCCCAGCTTACTTCTTCCATTTCACCCGGATTGATAAGCTTTAAAACGGCTTCATATATAATCCATCCGGCAGCCACGAAAATGAGAATTGCCTCTATGGCCCCCGAAATGTTTTCATACTTTCCGTGGCCAAAACTATGCTTACTGTCTGCGGGCTTGTTGGAAGTGCGTACGGCGAAGAATGCAATAACAGCAGCCACAAGGTCGTTGCCCGAATGAATTGCCTCTGAAATAACGGATACTGATCCGATCACAACACCGACAATCAGTTTTCCGATGACCAGCAAGGAATTTGAAATCACCGAGAGCAGTGCTGTGTTTTGTTTTCTTTGTTGTAATGTTCTCATATGTATATAAATAAAAATCCCCATGGGCTCAGTCCCACAGGGTTTCCTGCTGCTCACCAACTGGTGAACCCGGCCGCATCCGCTATACAACGAATCGCCTGATCTGTATGGAGCAAAAATAATAAAAATTCAGAAATACAAAAAAAAGACTTCCGTTAAAAAGTGGAGATTAACCGTTTAAGTGACTAAAACCCGCTAATTTTGTGATTGAAAAAGTTTTTTTACCTTTGCAGCCATGGTTTCGTGGCCGAGTGGCTAGGCAACGGTCTGCAAAACCGTCTACAGCGGTTCGAATCCGCTCGAAACCTCAGAAAAAGCACGTCTAAATGATGTGCTTTTTTTATTTCAGAATTTCTTCTCCATCACAATCTTTCCGCTTTCATCCCACATCGTCCACTTTCCGGTTTGATGAAATAATGATTTGATAATAATGTAAAAACATTCAAATAATGAATGCGAATTACTTTTACTATACAATTTTGAAATTAAAAATTAACTATGAATACTATATTAAAATCCGAGAACATATTACTAAAGGAAATGAATAATGAAATCCTTATAGATAATGTTTTAAGTATGTTGATTAAAGAAAAAAACGACTCAATTAACATGCTGTTATTTGATGATAATGATGTGGTTGGAAATCTGTTTTACAAAAAAAACAATGATAATCTGGCCGGGCTTTCCATATTTTCCGAAACATGGGTTATTGAACGGGCAGGTTCTCCCTTTTCAATGCTGCGTGTCCGCAATATTAAAGACGATTTTTTTTCTTTGAGAATAACACTCGATGGGTCGTTTGGATCTTCAGTAATAAAGATACAAGACAATTTATCTATGCGATTTGTGAATACTTGCTTCTGGAGAAACACATGGGCATGGGTTAATACTGCCACAAATGAATCTCTGATTGAATTTGAAATGAAACCAAGCATTAACAAAAGAGGAATGGCAAAAATATGCTTGCCTATTCTGTCTGATGAAAAGGCATCCTTTCTGTGTATGATAGGCTGGTATATATTACATAATATTGATGTTACTGAACGAAAAAAAGCAGATGTTCAAGATGCATTGAACGCTTAAGATACTTCAGTTAAAAACGATTGATCGTTATTTTTTCTTTTTTATCAGACTCACCTTACTTTTTTTCTTTGCCGCAGAGTTATTATTTTTTTTACTTTTTGAAACAACAGATCCGGCTTTTTTTATTACATTTTTTTGAACTTTTGCGGTGCTTTTTCCTATGGTTTTTTTTGAAGCTTTAGTTTTAGCAGCATTTATTTTGATTTGCGTTTTTGCTTTTTTCAAGTCGTTATCAAGAACTTTAATTTTCTTTTTTACGGATTGAATAATTTTAAGATACTGCTCGTTTAAAGATGCTGCTTCTGTGAGATTAAACTCAAAAGACTGCGTAAAAATTGTTGCGGGGCCTTTTTTTCCTGTTGTTTTTGTTTTTTTCAAAGTATCCAGTACCCCGACCGCAACCTTAATTTTTTTTGTTAGAATTTTTTTATTCATGATTGTTTTTGTTTAGTGAATATTTAGTGTGTTGAATTTTCTGATAGCAAAACAGAATTGTGTTTGTTTTTATAGTCAAGGTAAAGCATATGAATCACCCCATCGGCAAGCCCAACTCTTGGGACACCGATTTGTTTTACTCGCAGTATTTTTAATACAAAAAGAAAGATTTTGGCAGCCGGAATAATCACGTCTGCCCTGTCATGTCGTAATCCAAGAATTTCGATTCTTTCCTGCAGGTTATAACTACTCAGCTCCTGAAGGCCCTGCGATAATGATCTTCTTGATAAAACACGAGAATTCTTCACGCCATAAAGTTTGCAAAGTTTGTTAATATTACCACCCGATCCGATGCATTCCATCTGATCATATTTTTTTCTCAGTTCCAAAAGAAAATTATGAAGCAGGAACCACTCTCTTTCAATCTCTGCTTCATTGAGAATTCGTAAAGTACCAATTCGAAAAGAAATACTCTCAACTGGATTTCCCTGATGTACTATAGATATTTCGGTGCTTCCTCCTCCAACATCAATATAAATCTGTGTTGATGTTAATACATTCGGATTCAATTTTTGGTAAGAACAAATCAGTTCCGCCTCATTTTTCCCATCAATAATTTCAAGATTGAACCCCGTTTCTGTTTTCACTTTTCTGATTACATCGTTTGCATTATAGGCTTCACGAAGTGCAGAAGTTGCCACAGCGCGAAAAGAAGCAGGCTTATAAACTTCAATCAAATATCTAAAAGCGAGCATAGAATTGATCAGGTTAGCTGTTTTTTCAGGAGAAATAATTCCGTCATTGAATGAATCCAGCCCCAGGCGCAGAGGCACCCTGACCAGAGATAATTTTTCAAGAATTACTCTTTGATTGTTTTCAAATACATTGGTTACTAAAAACCGGCCAGCATTGGATCCTATGTCAATACAACAAAATAACATTATTTCCTTTTTTCTTTTGTTTGAAGGTATTTGTAAATTTCCTCCTGTGAACGAATCCGTATATTATCTGTTTTTTTAAAGGCGTTAATTACCAATGACTGACTGCGCGCTTTTACATTATCACGTAACTGAAATTGCAGAATATCTTTAATTTCTTTAATCAAATGTTTATCATAGATCGGGCAGGCCACTTCTATTCTGTGATCAAGGTTCCGTGTCATTATATCAGCAGAAGAAATGTAAACGCGCTCTTTTCCTCCATTGTGAAAAATGAAGATACGCGAGTGCTCCAAAAACCTGTCAACAATACTAACTACTTCAATATTTTCCGAAAAGCCCGAGATGTTACCCAACAAAACAGACGCTCCACGAATAATAAGCTTTACTTTTACTCCGGCATTTCCAGCTTCCAATAACAGCTTTGCAATATCAGGATCTACAAGACTGTTCATTTTCATGCATATCTCAGCTTTCAATCCTTTCGCAGCCTGTTTTATTTCATGTCGGATTAACTCGCTTATTTGTTTTCGCATGAAAAGAGGTGAAACAAGCAGATGAGAAAAAGTTTTGGATGTAAATTTTTTTTCAAGGAATTCGAACACTTCATTTACCTCATGAGTTATTCTAAGATCAGATGTTAGAAGGCTATCGTCACAATATTGTCTTGCTGTTTTTTCATTAAAATTTCCGGTAGCGATATTTGCATACGAAATATATTTTTTTCCTTCTTTTCTTTTAATCAGGCACAATTTTGCATGAACCTTCATACCGGGAACTCCCTGAATGATACGTACTCCTTCTTCCTGAAGGATTTTCAGATAATGAATATTGGCTTCCTCATCAAATCGCGCCTGGATTTCAATGAATACAGTTACCTGCTTTCCATTCCGGGCTGCGTTAACCAAGGCGTTAACAATACTGGAGTTTAAAGCAAGCCGGTACAGAATCATTTTTACAGAAACTACATTTGTATCCAGTGATGCTTCCCGAAGCAAATCAATAATGTATTGAAATGACTGGTAGGGATAATGAAGCAGAATATCGTTTTTTCTGATTGAATCAAAAATGCTGTTCTTCGCTTCAAGCCTTGGATGTAACAATATGTTAAGTTCAGGGAATTCAAGTTTTTTTGAACCTACATTTGGAAAACGAATAAAGTCTTTTGAATTATGATAGCGTGTACCCGGGATTATTCCATCTTTACTTTTGACTTTCAGTTTTTCGATCAGAGCTTCCAGTAGTGCTTTCGGCATGGTTTCATCAAAGATAAACCGCACAGCCTGTCCTTTTTTTCTACGCTTCAGGCTTTCTGTCATCAGTTCGCTGAAGCTTTTCGAGATGTCGTTATCAATATCCAGCTCTGCATCTTTGGTGAGTTTAAAGGTATATGCTGAAAAGCGGTTATATCCAAGAGTATGAAAAATTTCTTTCAGGCAGTACCTGATAATATCATCCAGTAAAATAATAAAGTGTGAATTCCCTTTTTTTGGAAGAATCAAAAACCGTCCAACACTTTCAGTAGGGATTTCAATTAACGCATAATTGGTTTTCTTTTTCTTTTTTGTGTCGCTTAAAACAACTGCATGGTAAATGCTTTTATCCCTTATCCGTGATGGATCGGAGAGGTTGCGCAACTTTATGGGAAAAAGATTATTTCTTACATTTTCGCGAAAAAAATGTTGAACAAATTCGCCCTGTTCAGGATCCAGTTCTTTTTCATTCAGCAGAAAAATATTTTTTTCTTTCAGTTCTTTCAGAACGCCGTCAAATACTACTTCAAAGTGATTGCGCATCTGTATTACCAGATCATTGATTTCGTTCAAAACATTTTCCGGGCTCGCATCAAACGAATCTATTGCCTTTTTTTTAAGGCCGAACATTCGTTTTACTGTTGCTACACGAACACGAAAAAATTCATCCAGATTGGATGAAAAAATGCTCAAAAATCGAATTCTTTCCAGTACAGGATTGGTGGGGTCTGCTGCTTCCTGCAGTACTCTTTCATTAAAATGAAGCCAGCTGATTTCTCGGTTTATTAAATGCGGCTCCGCTTTTTTCATTATGGTGATTCGTTTTAAAACTTAACGATATACTAATTCATTAATAGCTCTTTTGCATTAGAATCTGACCTTTCTCATCCCACATGATCCATGTTCCCTTTTTTATACCGCCTTCATAGAACATCTCATATCGTTTGTTTCCATTTGCATCCCAGATATACCAATTCCCGTCTTTCAGATCGGATTTGTATCGTGCCTCTGCAATACGATTCCCTTTTTCATCCCACGAAATCCACGTGCCGTCTTTTCTTCCGGCTTTGTATGATTTTTCCTCTTTCTTTTTTCCGCTTTCGTAGTACTCTGTACAAATCCCATCAACTCTGCCTTTCCGAAGTTTCATTTCGGCCTTGACGGCACCGCTTTCATATTTTTCAACAAAATAACCCGAGAATAATTTCCCCTTTTTGTAATAAACGCTGTCTTTCAAAACCACGTCCTGAGCAAGACAGGCACCCATCGAAAACAAAAACAAAATGATCAGATATTTTTTCATTTGAAACAGACTTTATTAGATAAAAAAAGACAAGAGAAATCTTGTCTTGCATTTAATATTATCATTGTAAGGATTATCAGTTTTCTAACTGAATGTTTATCGTTTTCTGGTTATCCGCTACACTATAAGATGTTGAGGTTTCTTCATAAGATATGAAAGAAGCTGCAATACTCAGTGTTCCCGGATACAACTCGGCAAATTTAAAGTTCCCCTCCAGATCAGTATATGTGCTTTGATTCGTTTCTTTAATGTAAATAAGAACTCCTGCAAGGGCCTCTCCCGTGTTCTTGTCGGTTACTTTTCCCTGAACGCAGATTTTTTTTGACGTTTCTCCTCCGTCAGCTTTAGCAACATTGCTGGTAAAGGCGAAGGTCAGAAGTACACTGAGTAAACAAATAATCTTTTTCATATTGATATTTATTTTTATTTCATTGCAAAGATACCGCACAAGTTGTCCATCAATGCATTCCTGCCATTATGATTGAATTAATTAAATGTTATGAAATCGTTAATCTCTGATTTATTTTAAAGAAAAGTTATTCCGGAAAGATAAATTAATGCAGTCTTTAAAGTATAGTAATGTTTTCATAATACTGCCACAACAGTCAGTTAATACTAACAGTATTCATTTGTACACTTATTAGTAAAATACAATATGTACAAATTCAAATTGTTTTTGGTTTTTATCCAGATGGTTTTATTTTCTGCTTTATTAAAAGCGCAAAGCGGTGAGATTCGTGGAATAATTAAAGATAAAAAAACAAAAGAAACCATTGTCGGGGCAAATGTATTAATTCAGGGAACGCAGATTGGCGGCTCAACAGATCTGGATGGAAAATTTTCAATCCCTTATTTACAACAGGGAACATACAACCTGGTAGTATCCTACATCTCATATAAATCCATTGTTATTCCCAGTGCTCATGTAACAAAAGAAAAACCGCTTGAACTTGAAATCGAACTCGAGGAGGATGTCGCAAGTATTAAAGGTGTTGAGGTGAAAGGTCAGCGCAAAAACGATTCAGAGTTATCTATGATCAGTACAATCAAATCCAGTAATCTGATCGTAAACGGAATTTCGAACCAGCAGATTCAGAAGTCGCAGGACAGAGATGCATCGGATGTGGTTAAACGAATTCCGGGTGTAACGATCATGGATGGTCGTTTTATTATTGTGCGCGGTTTAAATGAAAGATACAATACCGTATGGCTGAATAACATTCCTACACCCAGTACAGAATCAGATGTTCGGGCATTTTCATTTGATATTATACCCAGCTCAATGCTGGATAACATCCTTGTATACAAAACAGCTGCACCTGAATTGGCTGGCGATTTCGCAGGTGCGGCCATTCAGATTTTTACAAAAAACATACCCGAGAAAAATGGATTAAGCATTTCTTTCAACGGATCATTGCGAGATGGAACAACATTCAAAGACGTTCTCGGTTATCAGGGTGGCAAACACGACTGGATGGGATATGATGATGGTTATCGTGCACTGCCTGTTGGCACTCCCGCAAATCTTGATCAATATGCGCTTGGAAGCAATGATACTCCGGTTCAAATTGCTGATAAATACTGGCAGCTTACTCAAATTGGGCGGTCGTTAAATAAAGTCTGGTCGGTGGATACATCCAAAGCCCCTTTTGATAAAAGATTCTCGTTGAACTTTTCAAGACGCTTCCTGATCGGCAAAATGTCACTGGGAAACATAACAGCATTTACATACAGCAATACATTTCAGCAGTACAATTTGCAGCGCGCAACCTTTGGTACGTATGATACGATTTATGATCAACCTCAGTTTTTTTCAAAATATTCGGATTTAGTTTCTACACATCAGGTGAAAAGCGGCTTGCTTCACAACTGGTCACTGGTTTATGGCAACAATCAAAAACTTGAATTTCGAAATCTCTTCAATCAACTGGGAAGCAGCAAGACCATTTTCCGCGATGGACTGGATGGATATAATCAAATCAATATCCGTTCGTGGGAGATGCGCTATGCAAGCCGCAGTATCTATTCCGGTCAGTTGGGAGGACAGAACACTTTCAAAAAAGAGGATATTAAAATCAATTGGAATTTAGGATATTCCTATGCTGCAAAAGATGAACCTAATACCCGACGTATACGAACCGTACGAAACAGTAATGAAGAAGATCCACATTACGGAGAATATTCTATTTACTTAAGCAATCAGGCATCCCCCGACTTTTGCGGGATTCTTTATGCCGGCACCGAAGAAAATATTTATTCAGGTAACCTGACGTATGAACAAAAAATCCATTTTAAAAACTTCACACCTGTTTTGAAAGCGGGTGTCTTTACGGAACAAAAAGACAGACTCTATACAATTCGTCAGATCGGTTTTGTGAAAACAAAAAAGATGACACTTGATTTTCCTTTTCTGCCAATCGATTCAATTTTTGCTGACACTAATATCAACACATATAATGGAATAAAACTGGATGAAGCCACCAATCCTGATGATTCTTACCGGGCAAAAAACAAACTTTTATGTGGTTTCATTTCTTTTAAAATTCCAATCGGAGCAAGATTAAATATTTATACAGGAGCAAGGCTTGAAAAGAACCTGCAGGAACTTTTATCGTATGACAGCTCTCGGCTTGTCTGTTTCAACGACACAATAAATATTCTGCCTTCCGTGAATTTCAGTTATGATCTCACAGAAAAAAGTCTCTTACGCGCTTCTTATGCCATGACGCTGAACCGGCCAGAATTCAGAGAAATTTCCCCGCATGTGTTTTATGATTTCGAACAGGATGCAAGCATACGCGGAGATACAAATCTTCAGAATGCCTATATCAACAACTTCGACCTGCGTTATGAATTTTATCCCGGCATAAATGAAATGATCACGTTTGGTGTTTTCTATAAGGAGTTTATTCACCCGATCGAAAGCCACATATTGCCAAGTACAAATCTGGAATACACATATAAAAATGCGGAAGGTGCCACCAATTATGGTGCGGAGGTAGACATCCGTAAATCGTTTGCATCATGGAAAAAGAAAAAAGGGCTGCTTCACGCCTTTAAGGATTTCACGATTGTAGGAAATGTAGCACTGATTAAAAGTAAAATACGATTCCCGGAAGGCTCACTGGAAGAGGATCGCAGCATGCAGGGACAATCTCCTTTCATTATCAACACGGGTATTTTTTATCAGAACGACAGTCTGAATTTAATGGTAAGTCTGCTTTATAATGTCATCGGAAAGCGAATTACCATTGTAGGAAATCCATATTCTGATAATCCGAACGTATATGAAATGCCGCGCAATTCACTGGATCTGACAATCTCGAAGCAATTTGGAAAACACATTCAGGTAAAAGGCGGTATACAGGATATTTTGAATCAGCCCGTCAGGTTTACAGAAACCATTTCATTTATGAATGATACCAATGAAGACGGACTGGGCGATACAAAAGCTTTTCGTGATCAGGAAAGATACAGCTTCAAGCCCGGCAGATATTTTTCGCTGGGTGTTACGTTGCAGTTTTAATCATAGCAGGCGGTCTCCCGGTGCTTATTCATTTTAATAGGTTCAATGTTAAGAATTTTCTCGTGAGAATGAAATTATGGTTACAATAATTTTTCAATGAATGAATAATGATAACCATTATAGTTTGATTCGGTAAAATTAAAGAAATACACACAGCATAGTTTTGTTGCGATTAACACAAAGCACCAGAACTATGAAAAACTATTTTATTTTTTTATTCACATTTTTTGCTGCAACCAGCAGCTTTTCTCAAACAGGAATTTGGTATAAGGGCGACCTGCATTGTCATACCACATACAGCGATGGGGATAATTCTCTGTATGAGGTAATGCAGGATGCAAGAAACAAAGGTTTTACTTTTTTTGTGATCACCGATCATGATAATATTTATACACCGAATGCAGGCGAACTGCTGCACTGGGCAGATACCGCCTATCATGATGACAATATGTTATTATTATATGGTGATGAGTGGACAACGGATAACGGTCACGCCTGTATATGGAATGCAAATCAGTTTCCTTACGAAGAAATTTATCAGGCGAATTCGGCCAATGATCCTTCATTTGCTGCACAGCTTGTTGATTCTCTTGGTGGTTTGTTTTCGGTGAACCATCCATTGAATGATTATTTGCTTTGGCAATATGGGTATGATTTAAATTTTAATGCAATGGAAATATTAAACGGACCCGTTTCATACATTCTGAGTCACAACAGCAGTGTCATTACTGATACATGGGAACCCTTACTGCTCTCCGGCAGAAGAATCACCGCGGTAGGTGGAAGTGATATGCATAAACTTGACTATTGGATGCCCTCGTTGTACCCTAATCTGGGATCGCCTTCAACCTGGGTGTTTTCTGAAACACATTCATCGCAGGGAATTATTGACGGAATTAAAAACGGACATGTGTGCATCAGTAATTCTCCGACAGAGCCTCATGTTGAATTTTTTTCAGATGCGGATATGAACGGAACTTATGAATTAATGATGGGCGATCAGTATTACGATACATTAAACCCGGTCACCTTTAAAATAAAATTACTGGGTTCATCCACAACGAATCTTGAATTCAACGTTATTAAAAACGGTACTCTTTTATACGCACAGCCCTTTGCGGTATCTGCAATGAACCCCGAAGTAACTTTTTCAGATATTCCCGGGCAGCGTTCTTTTTACAGAGTGGAATTGTTGTCAGACGGCGAACCAGTATCCTGGACAAATCCTATCTACTTCGGATATGAGCCGCAATCAACGGTTTCTGTTGATCAAATGAACGATTATAAAGAGACAGATGTTTTCCCAAATCCTGTCAAGGAATTTGTTTTGGTTCGGAACAGAACAAAGGAAATATTGAATGTTACTCTTATTAATATGAATGGTGAAACTTTATCCTCAAGAATATCCCGGGATGAAATTATCAAAATAGATATACAGGATCTGAATCAGGGAGTCTATTTTGTGAAGGTAAACAACAACAAAATTGACAAAACATTTAAAATCTTGAAAATCCGATAACCTAATATTTACAAATAAATAAACAAAGGGTAATTCGCTTTTAACTTCTACTTAATACGTCAAGTGCAATTTTGCATCAAACTTTAAATTTAAAATAACATGAAAAAATTATTACTCGCAGTCTTTTTGTTTGCAATCTGTATTGTAAAAACTGAGGCACAAATCACAGATCCTTTTTTTGACCACGTTTTTTATGTAGGCGCTTTTGATCAGGGTTCCGATTGGACACAGGGATGGACCAACTGGGATCCGGATAATACAACATATCCGGCAACAACCGTTACAGTTTCCGGTAACATTACAACAAACACTACGTGGACTTCTTCAAACGTTTATTTATTAAGTGGCTTTGTTCGGGTGAAAAGTGGAGCAACACTGACTATCCAGCCGGGAACTGTTATTCGTGGTGACAAAACTTCAATGGGCTCACTTTTTATTGAAAGAGGTGCTTACCTGTATGCTGTTGGCACATCCAGTCAACCGATCGTATTCACATCAAACGAACCTGCCACAACACGATATTATGGTGACTGGGGTGGAATCATTCTCTGTGGTAAAGCAGACATGAACGTCCCTGGCGATACTGCTCTTTATGAAGGTTTAACAGATTTATATTATGGTGGAGGCTCAAGTGTTAACAACAACGACAGTTCTGCAAATATGAAGTATGTTCGTCTGGAATTTGGTGGTGTTGCACTTCAGCCAAACAAAGAAATAAACGGAATTACGTTTGGTGCTTGTGGTGATCACACACGTATTGATTATATTCAGGTTTCTTATGCAGGTGATGATTCTTATGAATGGTTTGGTGGTAATGTAAATGTAAAACACCTGATTGCTTATAAAGGCTTAGATGATGACTTTGATACTGACTTTGGTTATCATGGTAATCTTCAGTTTTTAGTTTCTCTTCGCGATCCTAATGAAGCAGACGTCTCTGGCTCTAATGGATTTGAATCTGATAATGATGCTTCCGGTTCAACCAATAGCCCTCAGACAAAACCGATCTTTAGTAATGTAAGCGTTTATGGACCGAAGGCTACCAGTGGAACTACAATTAGCTCCAATTACAAACGTTCGATGCACCTGCGCAGAAATTGCCAGACGAGTGTTTATAACTCTGTTTTTGCAGGATACCCAACTGGTTTAACAATTGATGGTGCGCTAACAGAAGGCAGTTATCAAAATGGCGGACTTGTAATTTCTCATACAATTCTTTCAGGCTCTACAGCTACAAAATTCTTTGCTATTGGCACATGCCTGACAACAGCACAAGACTCTCTTAATCGCCTTACAGCAGTTAGAACAAAATTTAAAGAAGTTGCTTATCACAATGATACATTAGCGGATAATACCTCGCTCATGATTGTTGATCCTTTCAACCAGTCGGCCACACCTAACTTCTTGCCTCAGGCAGGCTCTCCGGTGCTCAATCGTTCAATTTGGTTCTCTGTTTCTACCAACGATCTTAGCTCTAATGTAATGAATCTTTGCAATTATCCGAATCCATTCAGCGGAAAAACGGTTATTCGTTATACCCTGTCAGAAGCAACTTCTGTAAATATTGAAGTGTATGACTTGTTCGGCAAAAAAGTAGCGGCGTTAGTTAACGAAACGCAAAATGACGGTGAATATGGGATAGAATTTGATGCACAGTCATTTTCAAAAGGTATGTACTTGGCCAGAATTACAACTTCAACAGGTACCCGTTCTTTAAAAATGATTATTCAATAGTAATTTAGTGGTTTTTTTTCATCATGCAAAGCTCCGCTGATTAGCGGGGCTTTTTTTATTATTTCATAAGCAGTATCAATATTTTTTTTCCATCACAATCTGTCCCTTCTCATCCCACATGGTCCACTTTCCTGTTTTCTTTCCCAGCAGATAGGAAAACTCAAATCTTTTTTTACGGTTTGTATCCCATATGACCCAGGTTCCATTCTTCAGATCATTCTTGTATCCGGCTTCTCCGGTTTTGTCTTCTAAGTCACTATAGGAAACCCAAACACCATCCTTTTTTCCTTTTTTGTAAAATCTTTCTTCTTTTTTACTTCCGTTTGGATAGTATTCCGTTGTCTTTCCTTCCAGCATTCCGTCTTTAATTCCCACTTCTGTTATCACCGTTCCTTCTGAATTTTTTTCGGTCAGTGTACCGGTATACAAAGTTTTTCCTTTGTAATATTTTCCGGTCTTCTGATATACATCCTGCGCCTGCAAAGCAATTGCAACAAACATCAACAGGATAAAAACAATTTTTGCTTTCATAATGATATCTCCTGCTAATTTTTTAATTTAATGAGAACAACCTGTGTTGCGCCTGCAGCAAGGACTACAGAAACAACCGTACCGTTATAGGACACACACTTTACTTTCAACTCAATTGTGCCTGCTTTTAAGTTTTTAATCTCGAAGTTGCCGTTAAGATCGGAATAGGTTGTAATATTCGTTCCTGCCACAGCAATAAAAACACCGGGCAGCGGATCGTTTGTTTTTTTATCAGTAACAGTTCCTTTAATAGTTCCTGTTTCATCACCACTGTAAAAACCGGATGTAACAACCGTTGTTAGCAATAGGGTAATAATTAGTATTACAAAATTTTGCTTCATATTTCCCGGATTGAATCAGGTAAAAATACAAAGCTTTTATTGAAATTAAAAATTTACTTTTTTTCAGCCTTTTTGCAGTGTGAAACCAAAGGTTGTTCCCATTCCAACAGTACTTCTGACATTGATTGTCTGTTGATGGGCTTCAACAAAATGTTTTACAATGGCAAGGCCAAGCCCGGTGCCTCCCTGATCCCTCGAACGGCTTTTATCAACCCTGTAAAATCGTTCAAATATTCTGGGAAGATGCTCCTGGGAAATTCCGATTCCGTTATCCGTTACTTCAACCAGAATATTCTCATCCATATCGAAAAAGTTTATTTTGGTTTTGCCGTTTTCAATGCCATAATTAATCGAATTTACGATAAGGTTTGTAATTACCTGACGAATTTTTTCCTTATCGCCCATAACATTCAAAGGCCTTTGTCCGGGTTCAATGACTGATACGGTAATGTTTTTTTTCTGGGTTCGAATATCGTGACTGTCTATTATCTCTTTACACAATGTAATAATATTGAACCGTTGCACATCGATATTCAATTCTCCTGATTCAAGCTGAGAGATTGACTCCATATCAAGAATAATATTTTTCAACCGGTCGAGGTTATTGTCTGCGCGCAGAAGATATTTTCTGTTGATCTGTTGATCCTCTAATCCTCCGTCAAGCAAAGTGTGAACATATCCCTGAATACTGAATACGGGTGTTTTCAGTTCGTGCAGCACATTTCCAAAAAAATCTTTTCGGTATTGTTCCAGATTTTTCTGTGCTTCAATTTCTTCAATACGTGACTGCATCCACAGTACTACTTCAGCATTCACATCCTCAAATAAATCTTCCTTATGTTCCAATTGTTTTTGAAGCATCTCCTTTTGGTCTTTATTTACTTTGAAACTGTGAATAGTTTTATAGATGAGCCGGATTTTCTGATAAATAAATGTTTCTATTGTGTAGCGAAAAAGAAAAAATGAAAAAAGAAACAGAAAAATTAGAATCAGAAAAAACAATAGAAGATGTACAGTTCCATTTGCAAACATATCGGAAACGGCGAATATCATAGAAACAGTAACTGAAAGAATCAATGATGTGCGAAGTGAAATATTTGTTGTTGGAGAACTCATTTTTAATACTATTTGAAAAAGATTTTTCTGTGTGTATTAAACTTCATATTTATATCCAACGCCCTTTAATGTTTGAATATGGTTTTCTCCTATCTTCTCCCGAAGCTTTCGGATGTGTACGTCAATAGTGCGATTTCCAATAACAACATCACTACCCCAAATAGTTTTCAGAATTTCGTATCGGGTAAAAACTTTGCTTGGTTTGGATGCAAGAAGGCTAAGCAATTCAAATTCCTTCCTAGGAAAGTGATGGGTTACATTACCATCAATTGTAACAGTATACTTTTCCCGATCAATAACCATTTCACCCAGAATCTGACTCGTTTGTTCCTGAGCGCCACCGCGACGCAGCAGGGCTTTCAGGCGACTGATAAGAACCCTTATACGGATGGGCTTACTAATATAGTCATCTGCCCCTGCCTCAAATCCTGCAATCTGCGAATAATCTTCATTTCGTGCTGTCAGAAAAACAATCATAATGTTTTTTGCAACATTAAGCTTTCGGAGTTCACGACATGTTTCGATCCCGTCAATACCGGGCATCATCACATCCAAAATAATCAGATCAGGATTTTTTTCAGCGGCTATTTCCAGTGCATCTTTTCCGTTGTCGGTTGTGAAAACCTCATACCCCTCTTTGCTTAAATTGTAATTTAAAAGCTCGAGTATGTCAGGTTCATCATCAACAATCAATATTTTTTCCATAAATGTGAAAATGGATTAATCAAAATATTTACAAAGTTATGTTATTCTATTGAGCGTTATTCAACGGTTTCCTCAATAATTAAGAATTTAATATTTTATTAATATTCGACTTGATAAAAAATGAAATCTGTTTTCACGGTTGCTTATTTTAGGAGATTTCCTATTGACAGGGTTTTATAAGAAGTCTTCTCTTAAATGTTTTGATTTGCGAGAAGCGTAGATCGAAAGGCCTCTAGTAACCATTGCTATTAAATATGAACAGATTCCAAAAAAATATTAATAAAATGAATTTTGCTGTAATGACTTAACATTAAATTAACAATTACATAATTATGTTATAACCCTCAATTAATATTTAGTTAATGCCTTTACTATTCATTTGCATAGTGAAACAAAAACGAAGACAATGATGAAAAGAAAATGTAATTACACCTTATTAATTTTTGCAACTCTGTTTTTAGTATTGCAGGGTACAAAAAATACAAACGCTCAGGACAAGCCAGTTGAAGCCGGCTTGTCGAAAGATGATAGTCTTAAAAATGAAATTGAGTTGATTAAAGGCGACATTCAGTTTTTAAAGAAACTTAAAATTTCAGGCTACATTCAAACCCAGGTTCAATTCGCCGATTCAATGGGTATCAGCAGTTTTGCCGGAGGAAATTTTCCTGCCGTTTCCGACAAACGCATCGGAGTTCGTCGCGGAAGAATTAAATTTGACTACACAAAAGATTTAACACAGTTAGTTCTACAGTTCGATCTCACTGAAAAAGGACTTGCAACCAAAGACGCTTACATAAAAATTACGGATCCCAAATGGCAGTCATTTATTCTGACAGCTGGTGTTTTCAACCGCCCATTCGGTTATGAAATTGCATATTCCTCAAGCCTGCGCGAATCCCCCGAACGCTCCCGCATGATTCAAACGCTGTTCCCGGGTGAACGCGATCTGGGTGCATCCATCACATTTCAGCCACCCAAAACCTCACGCTTCAATTTCATAAAAGTAGAAGGTGGAATGTTTTGCGGTAACGGAATCAATGCAGAATTCGATAGGCAGAAAGATTTTATGGGTCGTGCCGGAATCAGCAAAGCAACCAAAAATGAAAAAATTAAATATGGTCTGGGATTCTCTTATTATAATGGTGGCGTTTATCAAGGATCCAAATACATCTATAATATGTGGGATATTAAAGAAGGAATTCTTGGATTCTCAGTGGACTCTTCTTCTACCAACAAAGGTCTGGTTGCCCGACGTGAATATATTGGTGCAGATGCACAGTTCAGTATTGAAACACCGATAGGCATCACAACGGTTCGTGCCGAATATATTCAGGGTGCTCAGCCGGGAACATCCAGTTCCACTACAAGTTTAAACACAAGCTCTGTTCCCACGGATAATGTTTACAAAAGAAACTTCAATGGTTTTTATGGATACTTCACTCAAAATATTGGCAATACACCCTTGCAGGTTGTGGGTAAATACGACTGGTACGATCCCAATACAGATGTTGCCGGAAACAACATTGCTGCTACTTTAAAAGCAAGTGATAATTCGAATGTAACCACAAAACTTTCTTCTGCCGATATCAAATACACAACCATCGGCGTGGGCCTGATTTACAAATTCGATCAGAACTTCAAAGCGATGGCATACTATGATATGGTGACCAATGAAAGCACCGGAATTACAAAATACACCCGCGATCTGACAGACAATGTTTTTACATTTCGCTTACAATATAAATTCTAAATGATCATAAAAAACTTAAATAAAATGAAAATAAAAAAAATTCACTTAGTAATGTTGATCGCGGCGCTCAGCTTCGCTTTCACACCCCAGTTTGTATCGGTTAAAATTAAAGGCAGCGATACACTGCTTCCTCTTTCACAAAAGTGGGCAGAAAAATACATGAAGAAAATGCCCGGTGTTAAAATTACTGTAACCGGTGGTGGAAGCGGCGTAGGTATTGCTTCGCTCATTGACGGAACAACAAACATTGCCACATCTTCACGTAAAATTAAAATGGACGAACGCTTAAAATTGCAGGATGCCGGAAAAGCATACAAGGAACTGGTTGTTGCAAATGACGCTTTGTCTGTAGTAGTGCATCCTTCCAACAAAGTGAAAAAACTAACCCGTGAACAGCTGGAAGCAATTTATACCGGTAAAATTAAAAATTGGAAAGAAGTAGGCGGTGCTGATTTAAAAATTGTTATGTACTCGCGCGAAACAAGTTCGGGCACATACGAGTTTTTTAAAGAACATGTGATGGCCAGAAAAAATTATGCTAACACATGCCTGATGATGCCTGCTACCGGAGCTATTATTCAATCGGTAAGCCAGACACCCGGCGCGATTGGTTATGTGGGAATGGCTTATGCAAACAACTCAGTTGCTGAAGTTGCTGTTTCTTACGACAAAGGAAAAACATACGTTATGCCTACACTCGAAAATGCAAAAAACAAAACCTATCCAGTGGTTCGTCCGCTCTATTTTTATTATCTGGCCAAAGCAGAAACTGCCATGAAACCCTTTTTCGATTACGTACTTTCAGCCGAAGGACAAGCTGTTGTGAAAGAAGCAGGATATGTTCCATTAAAATAACAAACGAAAATTTATTGTTTTGAGAAAAAAATTAATTGCCGAAAAAACAGTAAAGGGAATCTTTACAATCAGCGCCACGTTCACCAGCCTGACCGTGCTGCTGATTGTGTTTTTTCTTTTTAAGGAAGGGTTGGGTTTATTTGGCGAAAAGCCCATCGAGAAAGGTTTTGTGCTTGCCGTAAATCCCGAAAATGAGGTGCGCAAAATCGAAGGTGCTGATGTAAAGAAAATGTTCGACGGCGAAATCACCAACTGGAATCAGGTGGGTGGTGAAAACAAAGAAATAGTTCTTTTCACAATCAACGACATCAACCGTTTTTATTCGGATTCAGCCATCGGAGAAAATTTTGAAAACCTTCCTGTTCTTATCAATGATTTGGTTAAAAAGGAAAAAGGAATCATTGCCTATTACCCCGAAAAATACAAAGCAAAAGATTTTGTTGGCAAACCCCTCGATATAAATGGGGTCACCATCAAAGGTTTTCTGACTGGTAAAGAATGGTATCCGACAGCCGAACCCCTTGCACAACTGGGTATCTGGCCCATGATCATGGGAACACTCTGGGTTTGCTTTGGAGCAATAATTCTTGCCTTACCTCTGGGAATTGCCGCTGCCGTTTACATGGCAGAAATTGCCGACAGAAGGATTCGCAATATTATGAAACCCGTTATTGAACTGCTTGCAGGTATTCCTTCTGTTGTTTTTGGTTTTTTCGGTCTTGTGATTATTGTACCACTGGTGCAGCAAACATTCAATCTTCCCGTAGGTGAAACAGCTCTTTCAGGAAGCATCATTTTAGCAATTATGATTCTGCCAACCATCATTACTATTTCAGAAGATGCATTACGTACGTGCCCAAATAGTCTCCGCGAAGCAAGCCTGGCGCTGGGTGCAACAAAATGGCAAACCATCGTTCGTATTGTTTTTCCACGATCGCTTCCAGGGATAACCGCAGCTGTTATTCTCGGAATAGGCCGTGCATTCGGCGAAACAATGGCTGTATTAATGGTTACCGGAAATGCGGCCGTTGTTCCAAATTCTTTTCTGGAACCTGTCAGAACACTCACAGCTACTATCGCTGCAGAATTAGGAGAAGCTCCGCAGGGTGGCTTGCATTATAAAGCATTGTTTGCTTTGGGCTGTGTGCTTTTTATCATAACATTTTTTACAAATATGCTGGTTGAATGGATTTCATACAAAAGAAAGGTGACAAAATGAAGGCCGGAATCATCAACAATGACGAGCGAAGTAGCCGGAATAAAAAAGCAAAACAAAATGTTTTTTTCTGGATCATTCGTGTTTTCAGCTACTCTATTGTACTGATCCTTTTCGCAATTCTGGGGTTCATCATTATCAACGGAATCTCGGTGATCAGCTGGGACTTTCTTACGGAAGCTCCTACCGAAGGAATGACAAGCGGTGGAATTTTTCCGGCCATTGTCGGTACCATGTGCCTTGTGGTAGGAAGCATCGTTATTGCCTTTCCGATTGGTGTGATGTCGGCTATTTACATGAGTGAATATGCCACAAATAAATATTTCAAAACCATCATCCGTGTGATGACAAACAATCTGGCGGGTATTCCTTCCATTGTTTTCGGTCTGTTCGGAATGGCGCTTTTTGTAAACAAACTGGGTTTTGGTGATTCCATTATCGCAGGATCTCTCACACTGGGAATTCTTGTTCTGCCCATCATCATCCGCACAACAGAAGAAGCACTGAATGCAGTAGATGATTCTTATCGTCAGGGAAGCCTGGCGCTGGGTGCAACCAAATGGCAGACTACACGAAAGGTTGTTCTTCCCATTGCACTTCCGAATATTCTGACAGGATTGATTCTATCAATCGGCCGTGTATCAGGAGAAACAGCGCCTATCCTTTTTACGGTGGCGGCATATTTTCTCCCGAGTTTACCAACGGGAATTTACGATCAGGTAATGGCGCTGCCTTATCATCTCTACGTTTTAACAACATCCGGAACGGATATCGCTTCGGCCAGACCCATTGCATACGGTACTGCGCTGGTGTTAATTTTTATAATACTTATTGTAAATATCTCCGCCAATCTTTTACGCAGGCGGTTTCAGAAAAAATATAAAGTGAAATAATATGTCAATGATAGAAACAAATAAACTGAGCGTGTTCTACGGTGACGTGCAGGCATTGAAGGAGGTTTCGTTGAAGATGGAGCCCTGCACCGTTACCGCTCTGATCGGCCCGTCAGGATGCGGAAAAACAACTTTCCTGCGTGCCCTGAACCGCATGAACGATCTGATCGACGGATGTCGCATGGAAGGCGAAGTGCTGATCAACAACGAAGATGCCTACGCAAAAAATATTCAGATCGATATACTGAGAAAAAATGTGGGAATCGTTTTTCAGAAACCCAATCCCTTTCCAATGTCGATCTTCGAGAATGTTGCTTACGGTCTTCGTGTCAATGGCTTTAATAACAAACATGAAATCCGCGAAAAAGTGGAACAAGCATTAAAGCAAGCGTCAATCTGGGATGAGGTAAAAGATTCTTTGAAAAAAAGTGCAACCGATCTTTCCGGTGGTCAGCAGCAGCGTTTGTGCATTGCACGTGCTCTCGTTGTGGAGCCGCAGGTATTGCTGATGGATGAACCCACCTCAGCTCTGGACCCGATTTCTTCCGGTAAAATTGAAGATCTCATACACGAATTAAAAGAAAAATATACCATCGTTATCGTTACGCACAACATTCAGCAGGCAGCCCGTGTCAGCGATAATACTGCATTTTTCTATTTGGGTGATCTGGTTGAATACGGCCCGACCAAAGAAATTTTTACAAATCCCAAAGAAGAACAAACACAGAAATATATTACCGGCCGTTTCGGTTGATTATAAAAATTTAAAACAATAACAATGACACACCTCGATACAGAACTGCAATACCTCAAAGCCGATATCCGCGAAATGTGGCACCTCGTCATCAGCCAGCTTGATAAATCACGCGAGGCGCTGATCAATTTCGACAAAGGATTGGTGAATGAAATCAAAGTCAATGAAAAAATGGTGGATACCTATGAATTGAAAATCGACAAAGACTGCGAAAACATTCTCGCTCTGTATAACCCGGTAGCCGTCGATTTGCGCTTCGTTCTCGCTTCACTGAAAATCAATTACAACCTCGAACGTGTAGGTGATTATGCATACGGCATCGCGAAACTGATTGATGATATGGACACTCCGCTTGACAAAGATCTGGGCGAATCAACAAGGGTGTATGAGATGTTTGATATCTGCAAAGAAATTCTTTGCAATACACTCGATTCTTTTGAAAAAGAAAACAACCTGCTGGCACGCGAAATTTTCCGTCGTGAAGAAAGCCTGAACCAGTTTAACAAGGATGCAAAAAAACTGATTACAGATCATATGATTAAAAACCCTACTGATATTCATAGTGCCATGAACACCATGTCGCTTATTAGAAAGTTAGAACGAGTCGGGGATCATGTACAGAACATTGCCGAAGAAATTATTTTCTATATGGAAGCCAAGGTTTTAAAGCATAAAGCGATCAGAAAGAAAATTGAAACTAAAGATTAAAAAACGACTAATTACAATTTATTAACATAGAAATAGCTGAAAACCAAAATCATCAATAATAAAGGTTGTGTTCTTAACCTTTTCTTAACATTACGGTAACATTCTGTTGGCATTAGTTGTAGTCTTTTGCACAAATTTAATTTTATGTTTGGACTACCCATTGAACTGACAATTCTATTGATCTTCTGTCTTGTTGCAGCAGCAGCTTTCGAATTTATCAACGGATTTCATGATACTGCAAATGCAGTAGCCACGGTTATTTACACACATTCGCTCAAACCTGTGTATGCCGTTATCTGGTCGGGTTTGTGGAATTTCATCGGAGTCTATGTTGGTGGCGTTGCCGTTGCTATGGGCATCATTGCGTTGTTGCCTCTTGAAATGTTGGTCGATCAGAATCTCTGGCACAATATGGCTATGATTCTTGCACTAATATTAACAGCCATTGCTTGGAATTTGGGTACATGGCGGCTTGGCATTCCTTGTTCCAGTTCTCATACTTTGCTGGGATCCATTTTCGGTGTTGGGATAGCATTTATGTTTCTGCCGGGATCGGGAGCGGTTGCTCTAAATTGGGGTAAAGTAGAAGATGTGGGCTTGTCATTAATGATTTCTCCTTTGTTTGGTTTCGGTCTGGCAATGGGATTAATGTTGCTTCTTAAAAAAATTGTTAGAAACAAAAAAGCACTAAAAGCGCCACCCGCTCCAAACACACCACCTCCATTCTGGGTTCGCGCTATTCTTGTACTTACCTGCACCAGCGTTAGTTTTTCGCATGGATCCAACGACGGACAAAAAGGAGTAGGATTAGTAATGATAATTTTAATTGCGATGGCCCCTGCATACTTTGCGATTGATCAGGCACGCGATCCTCAAAAACTGTATTCGAGTTCAACACAAATTCATACGATTCTTAATAAAATAGATTCTACAAAGCTTACCGATGAAACCACCATCATGTGGCATGTTTTGAAAAAAAGAATGTCTTCATTCGAAGCAAGGTTTGCAGGAATAAATAATTACAGCAACATTAAGTCTACCGATTATTTCAATATTCGTAAAGATATTTTAACCATCAACAGTCTGACTGGTAAACTCATCAAAGCACAACCGAATTTACTTTCATCTGCCGACAAGGAAAAGGTTAAAAGTAATTTAAAAGAATTCAAAGCATCCACCGAATATGTTCCGGGATGGGTTATTCTTATGATTTCTCTTTCACTCGGTCTTGGAACAATGATCGGTTGGAAACGTATTGTTGTTACCATTGGCGAACGCATAGGAAAAACACCGCTTACTTATGCACAAGGCGCAAGTGCTGAATTGGTAGCTGCATCCACTATTCTTGCATCCACTTCTCTCGGGTTGCCGGTTAGTACTACCCATGTGCTTTCATCCGGTGTTGCAGGAACCATGGTAGCTGGAGCAGGTTTGAAAAACCTTCGTAAAAAAACAGTACGCAGTATTTTAACTGCGTGGCTCATAACTTTACCGGTTACCATCCTTATGTCTGGTCTGCTGTTCCTATTACTGAGATGGGTATTCGGAATGTTTGCATAACTTTTCACCTTTTTGTTTAAGTAGCTAAAGAATTTTCATTTTCCCGTCAGGGTAAAACCTCATTTTTGTGTATTACCACAAATCAAACGTAATATCACTTTAAAATCACAAAAATGAAAACAACGATTCGCTTTACAATCCTTGCAGTAGCTATCGCCGGAATGATGCTCGTATCCTGCAAAAAGAAAGAAAAAGAAAGTTTGAAAACAACAGCCTCCGACAACGCTGTGGCAGAAGCATCCTTTAATGATGTCTACAAACAGGTCGACATGTCGGCCCGTGAACAGGCTTCCGGACTGAAGCTGCTCGACTGGTCCTGTGCCACAATCACAGTATCACCTGCCGATACCTTCACGTTTCCCAAAACCATCACTGTTGACTTTGGAACCAATGGCTGCACCGGTAGTGATGGTATTCTGCGCAAAGGAAAAATTATTTATACCATGACCGGAAAATACCGCACACCCGGATCCATCATTACAGTTACCTTAGATAATTATTATCGCGATGGTAATCTCATAGAAGGCACCAAAACAATCACCAACAAAGGTAAAAACGGAAGCAACCACACCTATTTTGAAATTGTGGTTTCCAATGCAAAAATTTCCACGGATGACGGTCGCGTGATTTCTTGGAACTCCACCCGCACCCGCGAATGGATGGCTGGCGAAGATACTCCCTGGCCCACTTATACAGATGATGTATATCATATCACAGGCTCTGCAAACGGAATCAACAGCGAAGAAAACGCTTTCACAATTACAATCACAAATCCACTTGAAATCGCGCTCGACTGCCGTTGGATTCGTAGCGGAACGCTCGAATTAACGCCCGATGGCGCCGACACACGCACACTCGATTTCGGAACAGGCGACTGCGATAACAAAGCAACACTCACAATTAAAAACAAAACCTACGAGATTCTTCTGCATTAAAATATTTTCTGGTTACCTTTTTGAAAAAAGTGCTGTCGCAAGACAGCGCTTTTTTTATTTATCAAAAAGTTGGCGGATATGTTTTAAATATGAAAAGCAAAAACCTGCAAAAATCTTCGTATTCATTCGTTTTTCGCCGAGAGACTGCTCCTGCCACTGCCACTTTTTCTTCTGTGTTTCTGTGCTTCAGTGGCATTGTATTTTTGGTGCTCTTTTGTGTTTTAGTGGAAGTAAATAGATAAGCCAAAGTTACCGCCTGCTGTATTTTCTTCCGTCTCCCGACTTCTGTCTTCGCACTTTTCTAAAAAAATGTTAAAAATTTATTTACCCCCACAATATTTTTTTTCACCCTTACGTTAATATCCTAAAATCAATAACCAAAATTATCTGCTGCATGAAATAATTCTACCCATTTCGATCACGACGATCTTAAGTTGATTACT
>JAZDMK010000352.1:0-10076 GCA_043800975.1 Bacteroidota bacterium
CATATAAACCCGAACGTGATGGTTTATTCTGTGAACGCATTTTCGGCCCTGTTAAGGATTGGGAATGTCATTGCGGTAAATACAAACGTATCCGTTATAAAGGAATTGTTTGCGACCGTTGTGGTGTTGAAGTTACTGAAAAGAAAGTTCGCCGTGAACGTTGTGGTCACATTCAGCTGACAGTGCCCGTAGCACATATCTGGTTTTTCCGTTCGCTGCCAAGTAAAATTGGTGCCCTGATGGGTTTGTCGGGAAAAAAACTGGATTCAATTATCTATTACGAACGTTATGTTGTCATTAATCCGGGCCTTAAAGCGAAGGATGGAATGAAGCAAATGGATTTCCTGACGGAGGATGAATATTTCGAAATTCAGGAAAATCTTCCTAAGGATAATCAGTTGCTGGATGATGATGATCCCAACAAATTCATTGCAAAAATGGGTGCTGATGCATTGTATGAATTGTTGTCAAAATTAAATCTTGATGAATTATCATACGCACTCAGAAATCAAGCTAACCATGAAACTTCACAGCAACGTAAAGCGGAAGCGCTCAAACGGCTCCATGTTGTGGAAGCATTTCGTGATGCACAAACGCGTCTCGAGAATCATCCCGAATGGATGATTGTGAAAGTTGTTCCGGTTATTCCGCCTGAATTGAGACCGCTTGTACCTCTTGATGGTGGTCGTTTTGCTACATCCGATCTGAATGATTTATACCGTCGTGTTATTATCCGTAATAACCGTCTCAAAAGATTAATCGAAATCAAAGCACCTGATGTAATTCTTCGTAACGAAAAAAGAATGCTTCAGGAAGCCGTTGATTCTTTATTTGATAATTCGCGCAAAGCAAGTGCTGTAAAAACGGAATCAAACCGTGCACTAAAATCTTTAAGCGATAACCTCAAAGGTAAACAAGGTCGTTTCCGTCAGAACTTACTTGGTAAACGTGTTGACTATTCAGCGCGTTCTGTAATTGTTGTAGGACCTGAACTGAAGTTGCATGAATGTGGTCTTCCTAAAGAAATGGTTGCTGAACTTTTTAAACCATTTATTATTCGCAAACTTCTGGAACGTGGAATTGTCAAGACTGTGAAATCAGCCAAAAAAATTGTTGACAGACGCGATCCTGTTGTTTGGGATATTCTTGAAAATGTATTGAAAGGACATCCTGTGTTACTCAACCGTGCACCAACTTTGCACAGACTGGGTATTCAGGCATTTCAGCCTAAGCTGATCGAAGGAAAAGCTATTCAGTTGCATCCTCTTGTTTGTACTGCATTCAACGCCGACTTTGACGGTGACCAGATGGCGGTACATGTACCTCTTGGAAATTCTGCAATTTTAGAAGCCATGTTGCTGATGCTGGCTGCACATAATATTCTGAATCCTGCCAATGGCGCACCTATCGCGGTGCCTTCACAGGACATGGTTTTGGGATTGTATTATATCACAAAATCGAAAAAGAGCACAGCTACTGAAAAAGTAAAAGGCGAAGGAATGACATTCTATTCACCCGAAGAAGTAATCATTGCATATAATGAACTTAAGGTGGATCTTCACGCTAATATTCGCGTAAAAACATTTGATAAGGTAGATGGTAAAATTGAAAAAGTACTGATTGATACAACGGTTGGTCGTGTAATTTTCAATGAAGTTGTACCCAGACAATATGGCTACATTAATCAGTTGCTTACAAAAAAATCTCTTCGTGATATCATTGGTGAAATTTTAAAAGAAACAGGAACTGCAGTTACAGCCAAATTCCTGGATGATATTAAAGACATGGGATTCCGCATGGCATTCCGTGGTGGATTGTCATTTAACCTGGATGATGTAATTGTTCCTGCTGAAAAGCTTGAACTGATTGGAAAAGCAAATGTAGAGGTTGAAGAAGTGATGAGCAATTACAACATGGGTTTCATCACCAACAATGAACGATACAATCAGATTATCGATATCTGGACACATACAAACTCACGTCTTACTCACACACTGATAACACGACTGGCCACTGATAAACAGGGTTTCAATCCTGTGTTTATGATGCTTGATTCGGGTGCTCGTGGTTCTAAAGAACAGATTCGTCAGCTTTCAGGTATGAGGGGACTGATGGCAAAACCTCAGAAATCAGGTGCTACAAGAGCTGAAATTATCGAAAATCCGATTTTGTCAAACTTTAAAGAAGGTCTCAGTGTACTTGAATATTTTATTTCTACGCACGGTGCCCGTAAAGGTCTTGCTGATACAGCCCTGAAAACAGCTGATGCCGGTTATCTGACGCGTCGTCTGGTTGATGTTGCACAGGATGTGGTAATCACAATTAATGACTGTGGAACACTTCGTGGTTTAACTGTAACGGCTTTAAAAAATAATGAAGAAGTAGTTGAAAGCCTTTATGACCGTATACTGGGTCGTACTTCGCTGCATGATGTTTTTCACCCTAATACAGGTGAACTGATCATTGAAAGTGGTGAAGAAATTACTGAATCAATTGCACATGAAATTGAAAATTCACCGATTGAGGCAGTAGAAATTCGTTCCGTACTAACCTGCGAATCTAAAAAAGGTGCGTGTGCAAAATGCTACGGACGTAATCTGGCAACAGGCCGAATGGTTCAGATGGGAGAAGCTGTCGGTGTTATCGCAGCGCAATCCATTGGTGAACCTGGAACACAGCTTACACTTCGTACGTTCCACGTAGGGGGTATTGCTGGTGGCTCAGTTACAAGTTCGCGCATTAATGCAAAGTATGACGGGATGCTCGAAATTGATGAGCTCCGTGCTGTTGATACCGAAACTTCAGATGGTAAAAAAGTTCAGGTTGTCATTGGTCGTTCCGCTGAAATGCGTATTGTTGACAGAAATACTCAACTTGTTCTTACAACAAGTAATATTCCTTATGGTGCAACTTTGCATTTCAAAAATGGTAAGGATGTTAAAAAAGGAGAACTGATTTGCGAATGGGATCCTTATAATGCTGTTATCATTACTGAACAAGGCGGTAAAGTTGAATTCGAAAATATCATCGAAAATATTACGTTCCGTGTTGAAGCCGATGAACAAACCGGTTATCAGGAAAAGGTGATTATTGAAACCAAGGATAAATCAAAGAATCCACAGATTAAAATCATGGCTGGTAAAGAGGCCATTCGTGTATACGATATTCCAGTTGGTTCACATATTTCGATTGCTGAAGGTGCAAAAATTAAACCGGGTGAAGTTCTTGTTAAGATTCCTCGTAATTCCGGTAAAGGAGTTTCTGATATCACGGGCGGTTTGCCACGTGTAACCGAACTCTTCGAAGCACGTAATCCTTCTGATCCTGCTATCGTAGCTGAAATTGATGGTATTGTTTCTTTCGGAAAAAAACTAAAACGCGGTAACAAGGAAATTTTCATTGAATCAAAAACCGGAGAACAAAAAACATATCTCATTCCTGTTTCTAAACAAATTCTTGTGCAGGAAAATGATTATGTAAAAGCCGGAACTCCTTTGTCAGACGGTGCTATCACGCCTGCCGATATTCTTGCAATTAAAGGACCTACCAAGGTTCAGGAATACATTGTGAATGAAGTTCAGGAAGTATATCGTTTGCAGGGTGTGAAAATTAATGATAAACATTTTGAAGTAATCGTACGTCAGATGATGCGCAAGGTGCAGATTGAAGATCCGGGCGATACCCGTTTCCTCGAAAATGAACTTGCCAATAAGATTGATTTCTCGGAAGAAAACGACAGTATCTTCGCGAAGAAAGTTGTTGTAGACAGCGGAGATTCTGAATTACGTCCAGGTATGATTATTACAGCACGTAAACTACGTGATGAGAATTCGATGCTGAAACGCAAAGACAAAAATCTGGTAACTGCACGTGATGCTGTTCCCGCAACTTCGAGTCAGGTTCTTCAGGGTATTACCCGTGCTGCATTGCAGACGAAGAGTTGGATTTCAGCTGCCTCTTTCCAGGAAACAACAAAGGTTCTGAATGAAGCTGCGATCAACGCACGTCAGGATAATTTGATGGGTCTGAAAGAAAATGTAATTGTAGGTCATCTGATTCCTGCCGGAACGGGTCTTCGTGAATATGAAAATATTATCGTTGGTTCCAAGGAAGAATATGAAGCATTACTGGCATCTAAAAAAGAAAAAATAGATATTGAGGAATAAGCTATGACAGAAGAACCCAACAACCAACTCAACATTGAACTAAGCGAAGAAACGGCCGAAGGTATTTATTCGAATCTGGCTGTTATTACGCATTCGCACGCTGAATTTATTGTTGATTTTATTAAACTGATGCCGGGAGTTCCCAAAGCAAAAGTGAAATCAAGGATTATTCTGACACCGCAGCACGCTAAACGTCTGCAGAATGCTTTGAAAGAAAATATTTCGAAGTATGAACAAGCGCATGGTGTAATAAAAATGACGGATGAAAATGTTCCTCCGTTTCCGATGAACTTTGGCGGGCCTACCGCTCAGGCATAATTTAATAGGGAGCTGCGGCTCCCTTTTTTTCGCTCCCTATGAAAAGAAAAAAAGATACATACGAAGATATTTTCGGTCTTGAAATAACCGGGATCACTGATGACGGAAGAGGAATCGCACGGCAGGAAGGAATGGTGGTTTTTGTTGAAGGCGCTGTTCCCGGTGATGTTGCTGATGTGGTTTTGAAGAAACGTAAAAAAACTTTTTCAGAAGCTTTTGTAAAAAATATTGTAACTCCATCACCCGACCGGATTGAGCCATCGTGCAGGCATTTCGGGATGTGTGGCGGTTGTCGCTGGCAGAATCTTACCTATGAAAAGCAGCTTTATTATAAAAATCTTCATGTAACCGATTCGTTTGAAAGAATTGCCAAGGTTAAGATAGAGGAGTCTATGCCAATTCTTCCCGCCGAGAAAACATATTTTTATCGCAATAAACTTGAGTACACTTTTTCTGCCAGAGCATGGCTTACCAAAAGAGAAATCAGTGAAGGAAAATCGGGTGTAGATGGCAATGCACTTGGTTTTCATGTGCCTCGTTTTTTTGATCGCATTTTTGATGTACAAGAATGTCTGTTGCAGGAAGAGCCTTCGAATAATATCCGACTTTTTTTTAAAAAAGAATGTGAGCTGGCGGGTTTGTCGTTTCAGGATATCCGTGGCCAATTCGGTTGTCTGAGAAATCTGATGATCCGCACTACTTCTACCGGAGAGATTATGGTTATTCTGATTGTACGAGATCAGGATATTGAAAAAAGTAAAAAGATTTTGGATGATGCAGCTGTGAAGTTTCCAAATGTTGTATCCTGGATGTACGCTATAAACCCAAAATCGAATGATTCTTACTATGATCTGCAATTTATTTTACACAATGGAAAAGATCATATTTTAGAAATTCTGGATGGCGTGAAATTTAGAATCGGACCCAAATCATTTTTTCAGACTAATTCAGATCAGGCAAAAAATTTATACAGAATTGCTGTTGAAATGGCCGGTTTAAGCGGAAAAGAGAATGTTTATGATTTGTATACAGGAACAGGAAGTATTGCTTTGTATGCATCAAAGCATTGTGCGAAAGTGACCGGAATTGAAACAGTTTCTGAAGCCATTGAAGATGCGTGGATCAATGCAGAACTGAACGGAATTAAAAATGTTTCTTTTCATGCCGGTGATGTTTTGAAAGTGCTCGATGATGTGTTTATATCGGAACACGGAAAACCGAATGTCATTATCACTGACCCGCCCAGAGCCGGAATGCACGAGAAGGTGGTAGAGAAAATGATGGAAATTGCGCCCGAAAAAATTGTTTACATCAGTTGTAATCCAGCAACGCAGGCCAGAGATATCGCTTTGATGTCGGAGAAATATGCAGTGAAAAAAATTCAGCCAGTGGATATGTTCCCGCATACAGTGCATGTGGAGAATGTGGCATTGCTGGTGAGGAAGTAAATAATACAGTTCGTTTGTCGTTATTCTTCCTGATTTAAAACCAATCGCGCCAGGGTATCGGCGTTAGCACTTTCTCCGTTCACAATAATATTAGCTTTTTTATAAAACAATTCGCGTTCGGTAATTTGCGATTGGATAAACTCATACATTTTACCTTCGGTGATTGTTTTGAGCAAGGGTCTTTCGCGCTTACTGTTGCGGAGGCGGTTCATGAGTGCACCAATACTCATTTGAAGATACACAACTGTGCCGGCTGTTTTCATTTGCTCCATGTTTTGACCAAAACAGGGCGTGCCACCGCCTGTGGCAATGACCACGCGTTCCATTTCGCAAACTTCATTCAGATAACGTCCTTCCAGATTTCTGAATTTTTCCTCGCCGGCTACTTCAAATATTTCGCTGACCGAACTGCCGGTTTTTGTTTCAATGTACTGATCGAGGTCCACAAAGGTGAAATTCAGCCTGGCAGCGAGTCGGCGAGCTACTGTCGTCTTGCCTGATCCCATATATCCAACCAGAAAAATCCTCATTTGATCACAGATTAGCTTTACAATAGAAAAATTTTGCGAAATTTACACTTTAATTACAAACTGCAAACATTGCAGATAAAAATATGATCAGTGTAAAACAGAATTTTCCGCGTTGGGTGATTTTTTTAATCGACCTCACGATTTGTTTTTTCTCCATCATCCTGGCGTATCAGCTACGATTCAATTTTTCGGTGCCGGCAGATGAGTCGGATCGCTTTATGCAGGTGATTCCAATTGTATTGGGAGTGCGTGCAGTCAGTTTTGTAATTACAAGAATTTACGCTGGGATTATCCGATATACTGGATCGCGCGATGCTGTTAGAATAGTTGCTACTGTTTTTGCAGGAAGCCTTTTTATTGGTATTGCCAATATCATCGCTTTCAATTTTTTTGGTACGGCTTATCTGGTTCCTTTCTCAATTATAGTGATCGATTTTTTATGCAGTACAACGGCTATGACCGGAATTAGGCTTGCCGTTAAACTGGTATACATGGAAATTACAAATCCTACAAAAGAGAAAAAGAATGTTGTGATTTTTGGAGCCGGTGAAGCAGGGATTATTACGAAGCGATCGCTGGACCGTGATATTACTTCGAAGTTTAAGGTTGTTGCCTTTATTGATGATGATAAAAAGAAAACCAGCAAGCAGATTGAAGGCATTAAGATATATGGAAGCAATGAACTGGATTCGATTTTTGATAACAACATCATCGAAAATTTAATTATAGCCGTTCCGAAATTAAATCCGATTCGCAAAAGTGAAATCACCGAAAGTGCCTTGAATCACAATGTGCGTGTGCTGGATGTACCTCCGGTTAATCGTTGGATTAATGGGGAACTTAGTTTTAAGCAGATTAAGAAAGTAAAGATCGAAGATCTGTTGGGACGCGATGAAATTATTCTGGATGAAGATAGTATCCGCGGGCAAATGAAAGGCAAAGTAATTTTGGTTACCGGTGCTGCAGGATCGATTGGAAGCGGACTTGTTAAACAGATTTTGACCTATCAACCCAAAAAATTGGTATTGCTTGATATAGCTGAATCTCCATTGTACGAACTGGAAACAGAGCTTGTACAGGAATTCAATTTCAAAAATTTTGAAGTTGGTATTGGTGATATACGCGATGAGGGCCGTATGGACAGATTGTTTCAACTGTTCCGTCCGGAAATTGTTTTTCATGCAGCAGCCTACAAGCATGTGCCTATGATGGAAAATAATCCGGCAGAAGCCGTGCACACCAACATTCAGGGAACAAGAATCATTGCTGATATGGCCGTTAAATACGGTGTTGAACGCTTTATAATGATCTCGACGGATAAAGCAGTTAACCCTTCTAATGTGATGGGAGCTTCCAAACGTATTGCTGAAACCTATACACAGTCCCTTGGAAAAAATTCAAAAACAAAATTCATTACAACACGATTCGGAAATGTGTTGGATTCAAATGGCTCGGTAATTCCGCTTTTCAGAAAGCAAATTGAAAAAGGCGGACCCGTTACTGTTACCGATCCTGAAGTAACACGTTTTTTTATGACTATTCCCGAAGCCTGCCAGCTTGTATTGGAAGCTAGTGCGATGGGGCAGGGTGGTGAGATTTATATTTTCGATATGGGGAAATCGGTAAAGATTATTGACCTTGCTAAGAAGATGATTCGCCTGTCGCGTCTGGAACTGGGACGTGATATACAGATTGTTTTTACCGGATTGCGACCCGGAGAAAAATTATTTGAAGAACTACTAGCCAAATTTGAAAATACAATCCCTACACATTTCCCGAAAATAATGATTGCCAAAGTGAAGGAATATGAATTTCAACAGGTAAAAGAAAATGTGGATGTGCTGATATCCATGATTCCTCAACAGGATAATGTAGCGATGGTAACAAAAATGAAAGAAATAGTTCCTGAATTTGTGAGTAACAACTCCCTGTTCGAAGAGTTGGATAAAAAGTAAATAATGCTTTGAGCTATATGCCCGATTTTATCATAAATTGAACGAGTTTGAAATAAGATTTGAAGATGCTTGTAATAGTTGATTATGGAATGGGTAACTTGGGTTCGATCGCCAATATGATTCATAAGTTGGGTTCGAAAAGCATCATTAGTTCCGATCCAAATGTAATCGCAACCGCTGATAAGCTCATATTGCCCGGAGTGGGAGCATTTGATCACGGAATGATCAACCTGAAGGAAAAAGAATTATTCTCAGTACTACAGACGAAAGTGCTGAAAGAAAAAACACCCATTTTAGGTATTTGTCTTGGCATGCAGTTGATGGGAAAATTCAGTGCAGAAGGAAATGAAGAAGGATTGGGATGGATTGATGGCGGTTGTGTGCGCTTTGATTTTACGAACAAAAATGCACAGTTAAGAATTCCGCACATGGGATGGAATGAAGTTCATGTAGTAAAAGAGAATCCTTTAATTGATAATGAGCTGGAAGATACAAGGTATTATTTTGTGCATTCTTATCATATGCAGTGCAATGATCATTCACAGGTGCTTGGAACAGCCAACTATGGATATGAATTCCCCTGTTGTGTGAATCACGAAAATATTTACGGAGTGCAGTTCCACCCGGAGAAAAGTCATAAATTTGGTATGCGCCTGCTGACGCGCTTTATGGAGGGATGCCAATGATTCAGATTCGAATCATTCCTTGTTTGCTTTTGCAGGACTGTGGTCTTGTGAAAACACTTAAGTTTTCTAAGCCTGTATACGTTGGCGATCCAATCAATGCAGTGAAGATTTTCAATGAAAAAGAAGTGGATGAATTGATATTCCTAGATATCAGTCGCACGCCCGGCAAAAAGCCAATACAATTTAATCTGATTGAAAAAATTGCAAACGAAAGTTTTATGCCTTTCTGTTATGGAGGCGGTATTACAACGATTGATGAAATCCGTAAATTATTTAAATCGGGCCTGGAAAAAGCCGCAATCAATACAGCAGCCTTGTCAAACCCTGAATTTATTACACAGGGTGCTGATAAATTCGGAAGTCAAAGTATTGTTGTGTCGATCGATGTGAAGAAAAATCTTTTCGGAAAGTACGTTGTACATTCCCAATGCGGAAAAAAAAACACAGGGAAAAACCCGGTGGAATGGGCACAGGAAGCGGAACATCATGGCGCAGGTGAAATTATAATTAATTCCATTGACAGAGACGGAACTATGATGGGGTATGATGTGGAACTTGTTAAAACAGTTTCAGCATCAGTAAACATTCCTGTAATCGCATGTGGTGGAGCCGGCAATCTTTCGCATATGTCGGAAGTATTAATGAATACGGAAGTGTCCGCATTAGCTGCTGGAAGCATGTTCATTTTTCACAAATCACGCAATGCTGTTTTGATCAATTACCCTGAGCGAAAAGAACTTAAAAAGCTTTTTATAGATAGTGGGTGTAATGGATAGTTTATCCGTTGTAAAAATGGGATCTGCTTTTTTGTTTTGTATGTGAACTGTTATCCATTGCTTCAATGAATACATTTGTAGGGTGGGTGAACAGGGAAAATGAAAAGGAATAATTTCCGTGTTAAAACAAATAATTGTTATTTTGCATTAAATAGACATTTTTAATTATGAAGTTCAGCAAAAAAATTACTGACTAT
>JAZDMK010000008.1:0-3586 GCA_043800975.1 Bacteroidota bacterium
CATTAAAAAATTTTTGTAAACATAAAAAAAAATGCCCGACTTTCTTCAAGTCAGGCATTTTTCCTTTTTAGGGGTTGATATTAAATGTCTCCGTTCTCAATTTTCTGTACAATTTCTTCAATGGTTTTGTCTTCACCCAAACCATCGTATTCTGTTTTCAGATTGTTTCCAAAAACCTGTGCCAGCGTCTGCCAGAAGAAAGCTTGTAATGTTCCTCTCATTTCTTTAATAATCATGAATGAGGTCTGTCCTGTTTCGCGATCAATCAATTTGATCAGAATTTTTCCCTGTGAATAAGTAAGGTTTTTAATAACGGCTGTAAACTGAGCCTTGATATCATCTTCGGCTTTTTTCATGTATTCCTTGCGGGTTGTTTCATCCTGAATGCGAGCCAGCACGATATCCCATTCTCTCATGTGAACTCCGGCAAGCTTGGCAAGTGGGTATGCTTTTTTAACATCACGAACCAACTTGTCGTATTTCCTGCGCTGGTTTTTGTTTTTAAAAATCTTTTGGCCGTATACACGAACAATCGGAAGGGTGAATTCGGGAAGCGTATCGCCATTGATAATGATAGCACGGGCTTTAAAACCTTTTGTTCCTGCAGACTGGGCCGAAGCGCCAGTGATTGCGAACAATGCTGCTGTGAGTATTAAAACAATTTTTTTCATAATTAGCCGAGTTGCATCCCGAAGGACATTCGCCTATTTCAATTTATGTGCCAATGATTTTGTTTCAGCGTATCAATGACAAAACAGTATCAAAGATAACACATTACGTGAAGAAAAGTGTATTATTCCGATTCTTTTTCCAGTGTTTCTTTCAACTTTGAATTGAGGGTTCCCACAAAGTGAGTCAGCGGGCTTTTCGCCATTAATTCGATGAATGTTGGAAGATCTGCTACAAATAATACCTGCGTTGTAGAAAACTGCGCACGTTGATCAATTTTAAAATTCAATGAAAAAGGGAAAGGTGCGCGGCCTGTGGCCTCGTATGTTACCATTGAAAACTCAACTCTCCTTGCAATTTTTAATTCCAGATCGCCCATATTTTTGATGGTGAAAGAACAGGTTTCTTTGCTTGCCTTCCAGTTTGATATCTGATCGGGCAAAAGTTTTTCGAAATTATTGAAATCACAGAGGAATTCAAAGACCTGTTCGGGGCTGCAATCGACGTTGTTGATTTCGGAGTTAATGTTTGTCATAATACTATACTCCCCATGTATCAGGGCTTTCACGCCATTTTTTTAATGATTCCAAATGCTGTTCTGTAATAATTCCATTTTCCAGGGCACGCTGAATTAACACAGGATAATTCGTAAGTGTGAACAATGGGCATTTTTCTTTTGCAAAGCCTTTATCCGCCACTTCAAATGCATACGTAAAGATCGCAGCCATTCCTTTAACTGTGCAACCCCTTTCACGAAGAGCAGTCACCGCTTTCAAAGAAGAACCTCCTGTCGAAATCAGATCTTCAATAACTACTACATTCTGACCCTTCTCAATATAACCTTCTACAAGGTTCTCCATGCCGTGTTTTTTGGATTCAGAACGAACATATACAAAAGGAAGACTGAGTTCCTGCGCAACCAGCGCTCCATGTGCAATTCCACCAGTAGCAACACCGGCGATGACGTCTGGAGTACCAAACTGTTCAATCACTGCTTTTGAAAATTCCTGTCTGATAAAAGTACGCACGCGCGGAAACGACAGCGTAATCCTATTATCACAGTAAATCGGGGACTTCCAACCGGATGCCCATGTAAAAGGTTTTGCTGGTTGCAATTTTATTGCTTTAATTTGCAATAAAAAATCGGCCATTTTAACGGCTGTTTCGTTATTAATCATACGCCCATGTATAAAGTATTCGTCAACAATAAACCTGTTTTCCTCACCGGGGGTACAAAGGAAATAAAAATTTTAGAAAAAACCACAATTATCCGGCTATATGAAGATACAAATCTTCAAGATGTCATCGATAGCTATCAGTACGATGAGAATGCAGAGTGCCTGTATATTGTAACTGAGCATCCTGAGAGAACCTGGTCGCGTTTTCGTTCTATGTACCGAATTGTTGTTTCAGCCGGTGGGATTGTTAAGAACAGTGCCGGAAAATTTCTGTTTATTCTGAGAAAAGGAAAATGGGATTTGCCAAAAGGGAAAGTGGAAGAAGGTGAAAATATTGCTGATGCCGCTCAAAGAGAGATATCTGAAGAATGTGGCATTCATGAGCTTATAATTACACGAAAATTATTACCAACTTACCATACATATAATGCAGGCAAATTACGCATTCTGAAAGAAACAAACTGGTTTGAATTCCTATATGAAAAAAATGAAACGCCTGTGCCTCAATCAGAAGAATACATTACCGAAGTACGCTGGTTTGATTTTTCAGAAATTGATATCGTTTTAAAAAACACCTACACTTCTATTGCAGAGTTGGTTCACAAAGAAATTGTTTTAAAAAATCCTGCAGCAGCAGAACAACACTAAAGAATATTTTAATATTTAAAGCCGTCCTTCTTTTTATAGGGATCCCATTTTTTTGGATCTTCTTTCAGTAAATACATGAGAATGTAATCCTCAATTTCCTCACTGGGCTTTCGTGCAGGATACTGTAAAATATTTTGAGAAGGATCTATTAAAACAAAAGTTGGAAAAGAAACAATCTTGTATGATTCAAGCATTTTCTGGTCTTTTCCACCATAATATTGCCTGCCTTCGATACTGTATTCCTTCAATGCAGCCATAAAATTCTCTGGTTTTTTATCAGCATTGATACAAACAAAGTCTACTCTTTCGCCAAACTTTTTTTCAAGCATGGGTATCATTTTAATTTCTTCCAGGCTGGGAACACTCCAGCTTGTCCAGAAGCAGAGGTACACAAATTTTCCTTTTGAATCGTTTATTTTATATGCCTTTCCGGCATTATCAAACACTGTTAACTCGGGAACTTTGGTAAGTGCCTTCATTTTTGTGAGCGACTCATAAATATTTTGAGCCAGTCGTCTTGTTTGAATACACATTCCTTTTTGTGCAACATAGCTGATGATATTCAGAATGGGCTTTCCCTGATACAATCCATCCTGATAATAATCCTGTAACGTAGTAAGAATAACTATTTCGCGAAGTGTGTCATTTTTTTTCAAAACCGAATCGGTGGCAAAGAGCGTTGCGAGACCGTTGTAGCTTTCGTTATTTTCAATTTCGTTTCTAATATGCTCGGTTTTTGAGTAGAATGAGGGCTTTGCAGCATAGCGATAGAAATATTGATTTACAAATTCCATATAATCCATATTGGCAAACTGCACAGGGCGATGAATCAGATAGCGGTTGGCAAGGTCTTCTTTCGTGCATACAAACTGCATTTGCTCGAAAGTTGCCATTCTGTATTCGATTGTTGTTTTTAGATAGGGATTATTTTCAGTCGCAAACTTTTCGCTTATCAGTTTTTTTAATTTGCTGACCAGCTCTTTATTTCTGGGCTTGATAAGTTGTTCCTGATGTTCCAGCAAAAAACCATTAAACGTAGAATTGAATTCTCTCAATCTTGAATTCAGATCATCCTTAGGTTTTTTTATATC
>JAZDMK010000197.1:0-2651 GCA_043800975.1 Bacteroidota bacterium
GATTTTCTGTTTTTGTTACTCAATCGCCTTATATTTGGGGCTGTAGCTCAGCTGGGAGAGCGCATGACTGGCAGTCATGAGGCCAGGGGTTCGATCCCCCTCAGCTCCACCAATGAAAACAGAAGGTTACAGGCTGGCACTTTTAGAAGATTAGAGAAATGTGACAGTTTTGTGACAGTCAAATTTGGCGGTTAACCCATTTAAATGGTTAACCGCTTTCTTTTTGTGCCCCACCCTCAGCCGGATTTCCATTTTTTCCAGAAAATCGGATTCTCCCAATTTTTTGGGAAATTACCAGTGAAGTTGGTCTCCACAAGATTTTTAAAAGAACCCAAGTGGATAGTGATTTTTCATCTGCTCTGTGCTAACATTTATATTAATATATTTTTCTTTATTATTAGGCGATAAAAATTGGTCAGGAGCAAATTCATTTAATATTTTGAAATGCGACCTATTTGGTTAAAAATATCTGGCGCCAGACGCTTCTTTTACATTTTCGCTTCCGGCACATCTGTTGTTTACTTTTTATGCCTCTACATCATCCCGCCGATCCATCAATACAATTCTTTTGATCTATCAAATTTCGATTACGGTATTTTATACCAATCCACCTATTTAATTTCTCAGCTCAAGGAATTATTTTTAACCACCCGGGGAGTCCATACCTGGGCGGACAATCAGGACTATTTTCAAGTAGTATTGTCACTTTTACAGCATTTGCCGGATTCCCATTACTGGCTCCTCATTTTTCATTCTATTTCCATATTTTCATGCGGTCTCTTTTGTCTTTTTTTTCTGTCGGAATACGGCAAATACACCGCCCTTGCGGTGGCGCTTTCGGTATGGGTGAGCCCGTTTCTTATCAATATGAATTTGGATCTTTTTCATACGGAAGCTTTTGCGAGCATCTTTCTGCTGTTACTTTATTTTTCCTGCAAAACCGGAAACCCGCATCTTTTCTATCTATTCCTTTTAGCGGCCATTTCCTGTAAAGAAGATGTCGCCATGACGGCAGGTTTCTTTATGTTTCTGGCGGCGTTATCGCCTAAACGTTTCAAACTGAACCGAACTCATTATTTAATCGGATTGTTCATCTGTATCGCCCTGTTGATTGTCAATTTGGCAATGGTTCTTCCTTATTTTAAAATTCAAACCTGTCTGCGGCTTGACCCGAATACTGTTATAGAAAATCTGGATGCATCGCCGGCCTCTAAAAACTTTCGAAACATATTTTCAAACTGGTATCGAATTTCATTTATCAAGTCATCTTTGCTGGATGTTCATGCCGGCAGTTACATATTAATGCTGATGTGGCCGGCCGTCCTGTTTGTCAGAAACAAGCCTTTTCTGTTTCTTCTCCCACTTCCGGGAATCCTGATAAACATATTGTCCTATTCCGGTCACTTCACAGAGGCCTACTATCACTATGACCACTGTACCATGGCAGCCGTCGTCATCGCGGTCATGGACAGCTTGACGATTTGCCGCAGAAAAAAAACAGCGGCGTTTTTGTTTTTATTTTTATCCGTTTGTATCAGCGCTTATGTTGCAAATGTGAGAATCCCCGTTTACGCCGGTTTGGAAAAAAACTTTTACCGTTTCACAAAAAACGCTGAAGTCAGGTTTCTGGAGAGACTCAACCGGGCGCTGCCTGAAAGCACCCGCATATCCGCGGATTATCAGACGATTAATTATTTGATCAAGGGACATCCAAACATTTACATGTTTGAAAATCCTTTCCAAACTTCAAATGTCGGATTTGGTTTATACGATTTGTGCGACAATTTTAAAAATAGACCCAATATTGATATTGTCATCATCCGAAACGGTTATCTAATTAACTCGAAATTGAATGACATCTTGTCTACTGAATTTTATTCACTCTCCGACCAGAGTGACCTGTTTCGGTTTTGGGTGCATCCCTCATTTCTCAGAAGCTCCGGCTCGGAGAATTTCAAATTACTTGTTGAGGATATAAGAAATTCTCATCAACGTTTTTGTCCGCCAGAGAATATTATAAAAAATGGAAGTTTTGAAAAAAGCACCGGACAGCAACCGCAATTCTGGCTGATTGAAACCTGGAAAAGACCCGGTGAATGTCCGGCCTGCCAGTTTCAAACAGAAACCGCTTTTAGCAGGAAAGGTGCCACGTCGCTTTTCAGCAAACATGAAGACTTTAATGTATCCCGCTGGGTGCAGGAGGTTCCGGTAAAACCGAAAACACCTTATCGATTGTCCGGTTGGATCAAAACCGAAGGAGTCTCCCACAGCAAAACAGGCGCCTATCTTCAGGTCGATGCCATTGCGCAAAAACCGTGGCTGTTTTTTGGCACACGTTGGCAAATGGAGTTTTTAGGACGCACCCCGGAAACTTTTAATTCCTCTGACTGGCGCTATGTGGAAATTGTTTTTCGGACTCGCCATGATCACGAACGAATCAAAGTGATCTGCGGCCTTGGCGATTTTGGCGCCCATGTAAAAGGTACGGTTTATTTTGATATGATTCAATTAATGGACTTGGCGGATCAATACAGATGCAATCTTTTCAGTCGTTACATGGGGATTAAATGAAATCAGGTTGGACGACATGAACCCTGTAGTTGCATAAATCACAAAGTAGAACGGCCATTTTGCCATTTCAGAAGCGGTGT
>JAZDMK010000032.1:0-5468 GCA_043800975.1 Bacteroidota bacterium
TTGCTTGGATAATTTAGGATTGCCGAAAGCATAGTCATCAGCTTGTGTGATTTCGCTTAATACCCAGTCATAATCACCTAAGTTGGTAAATGTACCGCAGTATTCGCACTTGCTCATGTCACCAGCGTTTTTGGGTAATGCAGCGCCGCACTTGGGACAGTTATCCGTATCGAACATGTCGGTTTTGGTAGCATTTTTCTTGCGGATAAAAGACCAGTATTCTACGAATTCTTCCAGATAGGACTGGTTGAGATTTGGATATTTTTCACTGATAAATTTATCTTTAATGTTTGCCTGAATAGCAACATCTATAACATCAAAGTTTCCATCGGAATAAAACTTGGAGCAGGAAACACTAAGAACTTTCAAGCCCTCAACGATGTCTTTTTGATCCAGCAACTTCATCATGATGAACTGTGTGTTGAAACGCTGATAAACGCCGTCCGACATGAATCTGCGAACTGGGCCCAGGTCTTGCTTGCTCCATGCATCTTGAACTTTGGTGAATGCAGTTTCCACTTTTTTCTTGAATTCATCCAGTTTGAAATCAGGATTAGCAGTTGCAAAAGAGTTATATCCTTTTGCATTCTGATCAGCCGTTCCGGTTTCAATAGGTAATTTACTGAAATAAGATTTCTGCCTCATTTTTTTACGACCAATTATAACAAGTAATACTAAAATTGCAATAGCAATTAGGTTATAAGGGAAGGGGAGAAGGTAAATCAGTATGTAAATAATAAGTCCGACCAGGCCGCCATCATCACCACCGCCACCACCGCCGCCGCCGCCGCCAGCGCGTGCGTAAAGATCATATGATAGTCCGAGCATCAGTAACAGCAAGCAAAAGCTAAAAATTACTGGTGCATTCTTTTTGAAAAAATGAGTGATGATTTTCATAAATTTGATTTTTGGAATAGCAATGTTATAAAAAATGAGGAAGGATTGCAAATTTTTTTCAAAAACATTTACTCAATTTTGAAATTTATAACTTTAACATAATTACAAATTGAGCAAGATTGGACAATTTTAATACTTTTACCTGAGCATATCTTTGCGTTATTAAAATCAGAATGACATGACGGATCTAACGATCAATGATTATCAGAAAAGAATTGGACGAGTGTTAGCTTACATTGAAACTCATTTGGGTGAAAAGTTAGAATTGGCCAGGCTTGCTTCAGTATCCAATTTTTCGGAATTTCATTTTCATCGATTGGTAAGTGCATATTTGAATGAGTCTTTGGGTGAACATGTTACGCGTTTGCGTATGAATAAGGCCGCTCAATTGATTATTGAGACTACGAGCCCTGTCAATGACATTGCCTTTCTGGTTGGATATGAAATGCCATCTTCTTTCAACAAAGCATTCCGCAAATATTTTGGAATGTCGCCACTGGAATACAAAAAAGAAAGTGAGAAGATGATCGCCGTGAGTGACACAATTAACGCAAGCAATATGGAAATAAATGTTAAACCGAAAATCCGCACGCTGAAACCTAAAAAGGTTTGCTATGTGCAAATGACAGGCGATTATAATAATTCGGCTTCTGAAGCCTGGAAAGTATTATGTGATTATATCAGTCGTAAAAAACTATGGGGTTGGAGAACTGAGTTTATCGGAATCAGCCATGATGATCCGACAATTATGGAAGCCTCCGAATTGAGATATGATGCCTGCATTACCATCAGAAAGGAAGCTGAAGCGGAGAATGAAATCAATTATAAAACGCTGGATGGAGGACTCTTTGCAATTTTTAGGTACAAGGGCCCCTATGAAAATTTTAATCAAGTTTACCAGGGTATTTATAAAAACTGGTTGCCGCAGAGTGGTTATGAACTACGCGATTCTCCCGGATTTGAAAAATATTTGAATCACCCTGATAAAACCAAGCCCGAAAACCTGCTAACTGAAATTTATGTTCCACTTGTTTAGAGAATAGTTATTAAGTTACTAAGTTATTGAGAAATTAAGTTATCAGAAACGAGAATTATTATGGAAAAAATTGATTTCAAAAAGCAGTACAAATCTTTATACACTGCAAGTGCAAAAAAGATTTCTGATATTATTGTTCCTGCGTTGAAGTATCTTGAGATTGAAGGAAGTGGTATACCAGACGTCAGTCCTGAATTTCAGCTTGCCATCGAAACGCTCTATACAATTACTTATTCTGCGAAATTCGGATTAAAGTATGATCAATTTACACATCCAAAAGGATATTCAGATTTCTCTGTAGCCCCGCTGGAATCAAAGTGGTGGACAGACAGTGGTGAATTCTCACACGATCATCCGGAAGAATGGCACTGGAGGATGATGATTGCAATTCCTGATTTTTTTGATGCTACTTTGTTGAAAGCAGTTATATCAGCTGCAAAGTTGAAAAAAGAAAAGCTACCTTATCATCTTATAAAAATTAAAACTGACAAGGGTGGTAAAGCAATACAGCTAATGCATTTCGGGCCTTATGATACGGTTGGAAGCAGCATTGAACGTCTTGTAGAATTCATGGAAGCGGAAGGAACCAAGCAAGTGGGTTTGCATCATGAAATTTATCTGAATAATCCATGTCGCACTGCGCCTGAAAAAATTAAAACGATTGTCCGGTTCTATTATAAGCCAATATGAGCGGTCATTACAACATTATACAAATTGTATAATACAAAATGTATAATGCCCTAAAAATTCATGAGCAGCCTTATGGTATAACGGGATACAGGACTCTGATAACAGAATCCCTGAATCCATTAAAGTGCCACCATTCATGAACTGAATATCCGAAGCCTCCTTGCCGCATGCAATTGCGCAAAAGTTTCCGATTCTCAACTTGTTTCTGAGTAAGTTTCCCTTCCTGAAGAAATTTTACTTCATTGAGTGGCCATGCTAATTCTTCAAAGCAGTCGAAGGGCGTACCCATATCCAGTTGCTTTCCGCTTCGTGTATCCATAATTGTTAAATCAACAGCAGCTCCGTAATTGTGATTGGAGTTATTGCCGGGATAAGCCACGTAGCGTCTTTTATCGGTTCCCTTTACGGCGTCCCACATAGTTTGCTGCACATGGTGAGGGCGGGCTGCATCCAGAATCAGCAGGCTGTACGAAGGTTCGATCGATTTTAGTTTTTTTTGAGCAGTTACAATTTTGTAAGCGATTTCTTTTCTTAAATAAGCTCTTTCCAAATCGCCGTAAACATCTTTTCCAATAAAATTTTCAGTGGTCGAATAAACCAAATGAACATGGATGCTGCTGTCTAATGTCTGAATGTCACACATCGAAGAATCTGCAAAGGGCGGGGGAGACGGGGCTGTTTTTAAGGCTGGTATGTAAAATGAAAATTCAGAAGTTTTTTCTGCGAATTTTTTTTCAGGCGTATTGTTATTTGTACAGGAAAAAAAGAAAATTCCAATCAAAAATAATAATAACACTGAATAGGTGGCCGGACTTAAAAATAAAATTTCCTCTTTCTTCATAAAACAAAGGTAAGTTTTCTGTAACAATTAATACTAACCAAAGCTTAACACTACATCGTGTTAAAAAGCCAAAATAAATGTTAACTTTGCCTTCCATTAAAAAATGAAAATGAAAAAGATTGGAATCATTGGCGGATCAGGCTTAGAGAAACTGAATATTTTAAAAGACACCGTTGAAAAAGACATCAGCACTCCATACGGAATGCCTAGTTCATCCCTATTTTGCGGTACAATGGGAAATGCGGAAGTAATGATATTATCCCGACACGGAAGAGATCATTCCATTACCCCATCGCATATAAACAACCGTGCAAACATTATGGCGCTGAAAAAAATGGAATGCACGCATATCATTGCCACTACAGCATGCGGAAGTCTTCGTGATGAAATTAATCGTGGAGATATGGTTATTCCTGATCAGTTTATTGATTTTACCCGCCATCGGGAAGTTACATTTTTCGAAAAATTTGAAAAAAACAAACTGATGCATACGCCCATGGCGGATCCTTTTGATGCAAACATCCGGAAAGTAATGCTGGAGGCATGCAAGGATATGCGTTTTAAACATCATACAAAAGGTACGGTTATTACGATTGAAGGGCCTCGCTTTTCTACACGTGCCGAATCGCATATGTTCAGAAGCTGGGGTGCTGATATTATCAATATGTCAACTGCACCTGAAGTTATTTTGTCCAATGAGGCCGGAATTCCTTATGCCGCCATTGCGCTCAGCACGGATTATGATTGCTGGAAAGAAGACGAAAAAGCAGTTACCTGGGATGATATTCTGGAAGTATTCAACAAGAATGTCTCTAATGTTACCAATCTTCTGGTTGAAGTAATCGGCCGTCTGTAATAAAATTTAATTCTTAATTATTGCCTGATCAATAACTGGGATTTGTATCCGGTTATGTGAATCATGTATGCACCCCTAGCCAGATTTGGTCTAATAGTGGTTTCCATTCCTGAAATATTTTCTTCGAAAACAATCCTGCCGCTCAGGTCCGTAATTTTAACACAAGTATTAGTCTGTGTATAAACAGATAGCTTTAGTTTAAGCTGATCGTTGAAAGGGTTTGGACTGATATTAAATTTCGGAAGGATTAAGTATTCTGCAATCGCATTATTGGTGCGAACACTATCGATGAATACAGCACGTGCACCAGATTGAGTAACGTTTATCTGCAACAAAGGAAGACCGAAATTATCGCCAATCCATTTTACTTCCGTTTCACTTCGGTTAAAGCCAAATCCTATGCTCATAGCATCATAATAAATGGTATCGCGTAATGCCAGTGTTGATTTGACGCGCCATACATCAAAAGTTCCATAGGGTGTGATCAGAGTTCCCCAGCCATCAACTGTATTTATACGTTTGCGTTTTTGCCCATAATATCCCAATGTAGGAATAGCAACTCCATACTCGGTATAAGAAGAATCAACATCATTCATCGTAAGGGGGAAATTGAAAAGTAACTCGGGATCATTGTATTTGATGGGTACAGGTGCTCCATTTACATTTGCTGCAAAACCTACCTGCTTATAGGTTGTGTCACTCTCCTGATAATAATTAAAGACGTTGGTAAATGTTACCTGCCCACCCGGAGCCGAAAAATCGGCCTGCTGGCATGCAATTGTAGCTTTGTGGGGTAAATCCATCATGTTATTAAATGCGAGGTTATAAACCAGCGGGGTTGATGTGACTGAAACAAAAGTATCTGCCCGTTGCGTGGTAAAGCTGAGGAATGAGAAGTCCCAGGTGTAACTGGTTCCTGTAAGAAGATCATCAAAATTCTGAACATTATCGGTGCTAAGCTGAATGGTATCAAAATTGGGCATATCGTTTCGGTCGACTACTATCTGAGACTTTGAAACAAAGGCGATTAGCAAAGCGGGCAAGAGAATAAATTTCTTCATAATGTTGGTGATTTTCCTAGCAAATGTAATGATTTCGACAATTATATGGGATGTTTTTTTTAAAATTGGTTGTGAAAAGAAAAAATG
>JAZDMK010000042.1:0-10044 GCA_043800975.1 Bacteroidota bacterium
CACCAAAAAGACAACCCGCCCTAAAAAAATAATCACAGAATCCATCACACGAGCAGAGTCCGCAACAGCGGACGACACACGAGAACACAACTGAAATAAATAGATAGTTCGAGTAATAACCAATAACGAATAACTAATAACGCACACCATGAAACATCAACAAACCATCAACGCCTTCCGCCTCTGGGCAAAGAACAGCGGCAAGCAACTGCCCGCAGGCACAAACAAAGAACTTGAAAAGCTGCTCGACTTTTACCAGCCCGATCAACCGTTGGACACCCTTCTGGATTATTATATGCAAAGCTTATCACAGGCACATGATGAACTTGCAAAGCTGGTACAGCTGCGCTTTTGCATAGTGAACAGCTACATAGATTATCTGTACTCACAGACTCAGAAAAAGAAAAAATAACCCGCGCCTTTTGTGTCCCTTCGTGTCTTCGTGCCTTTGTGGAAAAAAAACTGAATACTGATAACTGATCACTGACCCGTCACTTGTAACCCGTAACCTGTAACTACTCATGAAGCATCTGCCAATAAAAACCCCCGCCTTTCAGTATGTGGAAAAGAGTTTTAAAGAATGGCTCGACATACTGGGCTATGCCCCGCAGAGCGTTTATTACAAGCCGCTGTTCATACGGGAAATGTTGCATTACATGGAGAATAACGGTACGACAGAACTGCGTGGCATCACCATAAAGAAATTGCAGGAGTATTACCGACAGTTAAAGCTGCGGCCAAATGTTCGCCGGGGCGGGGCCTTGTCATCCGGTTCGCTGAATCTTCACCTGTGCGCTCTGTATAACTTCACGGATTATCTGCGTCAGAGTGGGCGTCTGGAGTTATCCTATTTGAATATACGCACAGAAGAAAGAGACACCGAAGAAGTAACCGCGCTCACGCAGGAAGAAATACAACAACTTTATAAAGCCTGCGACAGTGGCAACCTCTGGCAGGAGAAGTATGATTTACGGGATCGGGCGATGCTTACGATGTTGTATGGTTGTGGCCTGAGAAGGAATGAGGCGTATCATCTGGACGTAGGGGATATTGATATTGAACGGTTACTGGTGTATGTGCGTAAGGGCAAGAACTATAAGCAGCGCTATGTTCCCATTGGGAAAACTGGCATGAATCGTTTACAGGATTACATATATGAAGGACGTCCGCTTTTTTTGAAAGGCTGGAAAAGCGACGCGTTGTTTATCAGTCATCATGCTACACGGATGCAGGGTCAGAGTATGCTTCACCGCTTAAAACTGTTGATTGTCCGCACAGGCAACGAAGCTCTGATGGAGAAGGAAGTAGGTCTTCATACCCTTCGCCACAGCATAGCAACACATCTTTTGGAGAATGGGATGGATATTGAAAGTATTGCCCGTTTTTTAGGACATAGTAGTTTGGAGAGTACCCAAATCTATACTCACCTTGTGGAATCCGGGCAGGACGAAGCCCCGACGGTCTGTGGTACTTCATCTCTTCCCGCAAATAATCAGCAGAATCTGTAGTAGCGGACGATACCTGAGAACAACTTTGAAAACAATAAATGAGCACGAATAATAATTAATACCGAACATGAACCCACAAAACAAGATTATTTTCACTGAAGAAATGCAGCACTTTGCCGAGTACCTTACCATCAGGGGGTACAGTAGGAGCACCACGCAGAACATGTCTTTATCAACTCGTCGTTTTGTTTACTGGCTGGAATCGGAGAACGTGTCCCGCGGCAGCATCCGTTATGCAGATGTAACGTCATACATACAACGCCTCAGAGGTACGGGTATGCGGCAGAAGTCGCAGAACACGCAGGTAGCCGGTATAAAGAGGTATCTGGATTTTTTGACGGAGCAGGGAGTTCTGCAGGATAATCCGGCGGCGTCTATCAAGCTGCGTGGTACGAACCAGCGCATAGCATACAGTGTGCTCAGTCCGGAGGAACTGGAATCGTTGTATTACCTTTTTCCGGTACAGCATAAGAAATTAATTTTACAGTTGGCGGCGAAGCAAAACAAGATCGTTACCGGGTTGCTGGTATGGCAGGGGTTAAGATCGGATGATATAGGGCGTCTGTGCGTATCAGACGTAAAGTTACGGGAAGGAAAAATCAACATCCCGGGCAGCCGTAAGATGGAAAGCCGTACTCTGACCCTGCAGTCGCATCAGATCATCGACATGATGGATTTTGTGTATGAGACGCGCAAAGAGATATTGCATCTGACAAAGACGGAAAGTGATCGTTTGTTTGTGGGTGTGGCAGGCAGCTCGCGGTTATACGCAATGGTAAAAAGCGTGATGATCCAGCTCAGGCTCCTTCAGCCCAGGTTGAAGAGTGTACATCACATCCGGGCGAGTGTCATCACCCACTGGCTGAAACAATACAACCTTCGGAAAGTGCAACACATGGCCGGACACCGTTATGTAAGCACTACCGAAAAGTTCAAGATCAACGATCTGGAAGGCTTACAGGAAGACCTTCACAAGTACCACCCCATCGGATAAAAAGAAAACAAAGAATAAAGAAAATACACGCACAAAACCCACACATGCCCAAAAGCCCCACTCTTAGTCGTTCCTCCGGCAGGGCTTGCACGGTCTTTTGGGCATGTTCCCCTGCCGACCCTTCTGTTGTTTTCAAAAGATCGCCGTCACCTTTTTTGGTAAGGAATTTATGAAGCCTCTTTGCTCTGCTCGCTCCGACGGGGCGTCACTGCGACGGCAAAGAAATAAGTGTTCAGCAATACCAAAAAAGAAAGGCAGCCGCCGACCACCACCACTGGCTGCCTTTGTGCCGGCGTAAAAACAACCCCTATGCTAAGTAACATAATGATCATTATAAAATTTTTGCTTTTTCAGCGGTATCAGTACATTGAATGCAAAAATCGTTATAATGGTCATTATATTAAATAGCCCCTTCGCTCACCCACAGCCATACACAGGCAAAGCAGCCCTTTGCTTCCGGCGCAGTTTATTTTGATATTAAGGCAGCGCCGGAAATCAAATAGCTGTTTGCCGCCATTTAGAAGCGGTAGCAATCAAAGCAAAAAAAGCAAACCCTGCTTGCGTGTTGATGTAATTTACGCAATCTCCGACGCACATTTTTTTTGCTCTCATTGCTGAATTGTTTTTCCAACCATCGAACCCCGACCACCACCCCAAAAAGACAAAAAAAAGAAAAGCGGAAACCATTTAAAACCACTTATGCAAAATTAAGCCACCGCCTGCACACAGTCAAGGTCAAGCCCTTCGGGTTCATTCATTTTTTTAAATTGTTTATTTTAATGAACAAAAAAAATGACCTGAAACCTTGACACATCCCAACCCGCTTGCTTTTGGTTGCCTAAGCGGTTTAAATGTTGTGTTGTGTTTACTGGAGATAATCAGCGGTAATGCTTATTTACAGAAGAATGCCACGACCTGGCAAATGAATCCGGTGGACATGATGATCATGCCCAGACGAATCATTTTGTTTTTTCCTTTATCTTTTTTCTTCAGTCTGATACTTTCTTTAATGCTGCTGACGTAGGTTGTAGAATCCACCTGCGGCGTAAATACAAATGCTACTAAAGCTCCGGCCATACTCAACACCAATCCTGTCAGGTTTAAATAATCCATTATGTTCATAATGCAAAAATATTTTATTTTTTCCTTTACTTTTTACAGTTCCGGAATTATCTTTAGTACATAACAATTTTTAAAATTATAAGATCATGAAAGAAGTTTATCTAATTAACATTGTGGAAGACAATGGCCCTTTGCTTGTCATTAAATACGTACGCACACAGCAGTCGCCACGTCCTACTGAATTACAAATTACCGGAATCCCTGATACTAACAAAGGGTTTATCTGCATTACAAATCTTAGGGAAGAATTACTACTTGTCTGGGAAAGAGATGTCCTTTTTCCTATAATGAATACAGGGGAAACGTGGTCTGTATACAGGATTACGCAGGGGGTTTATCAGAATCTTTGCATATTATCCCGCTTAGTTTTGGAAGAACATGACGTTTTAATTATAAAATAGTCTGTCGATTTTCTCCCGTACATTTTTCCAAAATGAACCATACCAAAGTCACGGAAGAGCCGTAGAAGAGTCATAGAAGAGCCCACATGTGCAATCAAAAAAACATAAAAAAAAGAACCCCTGCCCCGGGAATGGCAGGAGTTCCATTATGAAAAAAATAAAAGTGTTAAAACTTAAAACACGTTGATCACCTTCATGCAGTTGTTCTGTGCAAGCAGATAATCGTTAGCGCCTACGTGTTGAAAAAACTCTATTCCTAAACACTGCACAACACTTACAGTGGCTGTCATCACTGGCGTTCCGCCAAGTGCTGCAACAAGTGAAAAGGTTACCGGTGTTGTTGTATCCAATGCAGCCACCGTTCCGTATACCACGTTCCCCAAAGTGTTCAGGTTCGGTTCAGCAGGTTCGTAATGTTTTGTACTGCTGTTGTAGATATAATCCGATACCACGCCAATAGCTGAGATCAAACGGAAGTGTGTTGCACCTGCGGGCGCCTGGATATAACTGCCCGGCAGAAAACTCGGTACAGTTACAGTTCCCTGCGTGCGCTGGGTGTTGTTTGTAAAAGAATAGGCAGCATTGAAAACAGAAGAGAAATGCGTTTTCTGGTTAAACTCGAAGTTCTCCAGCATAGTGCGGTTGGCCGATAACGCAATAGCCCGCTGACCACGTGCACCGGTTCCTTTTACGTTAATCGACTTGAATAATTTAGTCATGCGGGAAACCAGCCGGGCATCTCCCATAGTAAGAATGGCCGTGGCAAGACTTAGGCGTAACGACTTGCCGGCAGTGGCTGACCCGCCAAACTCCGTGTTGTTCTCACGGGTGCGGATAAAGTTAGGATCTGCGAGGATGCGTTCTTTGCTTGGCCCATTGGCAATCTTGGCTAAATCCTCGCCATTAGCACGGTAAAAGCTAATGCCACCAATCTTACCATCCAGTCGGATCAGGCCCGTTTGTCTGGACATTGTTTTTTTTCCTTTTTTGTTTTACTACTTTTTTTGTCAGGGTTAATTAAAACTACGTTTATACCCTACTAACGTCAAAGTATTTTTTTTTAGTATCAGGAATAGTATTTTTTTTCACTTTTTTTTAATCTTTTTTTTTATGCATAAAAAAACCCGTTCCGGTTGCAATTACAAGTGGCACTTTTTAAGTAAAAAAAAGCATGATATAAACAGACTTTTTTTATCTTTACAGAGTAATGTCCGGAGTGAATTTTATATATAATATCTCAGGACCCTCAGGAGAAAAAACGTGTTTTTTTCAGAGGGGGTACATGCTGAATCCGGCCTCCCGCGCAGAAAATCGCTTAAATTACTACCTTCACGGGCCTTTAGCACGCGCCGAGATCGGAAATATGAAGGTGCAGGGAATAGACCTTGCCTATACGATACAAGGATGGATCAAAGGGACAAATAGTGTTACTCTTGACAGTACGAGAGACATGGGGCAGGATAACTATAAAACAGGTACGCTGTTGGCGAACGCAAATGGGATAAATGGATGGATACCGAGCGATGTTTACTCTTATAATCTGAACTATTTTAACGGAGATTACAGTTCTATAAAAACATCAACATGGCAGGCGACAGATTTTTCCAGCCCCAAGCCGCTGTATAATGGCAACATCAATAGCATGATCACTTCGCTCAGATATGGCAACCAGAAAAGGCCACATTTGCAGCGATATGAATACGACCAGCTGAACAGATTGATGAAAATGGAAGTAGATACCTGCTCGACAATATTAACGGCTAACAGTTGGAACAACAAGTATACGCTGACAGGATTTTATAACACATTTTCATACGATGCCGACGGAAATTTATTAACTTTGTTACGCAAAGGAAAACAATCGTTACCCGACATGGACGAACTGGCTTATCACTATTACTCAGGGACCAACAAACTGGAATGGGTGGATGATGCGGTGACCTCCGGAAACTATCCGGAAGACATTGACGACCAGAGCTCGAACAACTATACATATGACGCGATAGGGCAACTGATACATGACGAGCAGGAGGAGATAGAGACTGTGGAGTGGAACATGTATGGCAAGGTGTCGAAGATCGTACGCAAGGTGAACAGCGTGAAACCACAGGTGGAATATGAATACAATGCGAACGGTGATTTGATATGCGGCATAGAAAAGCCCTACAACCATCTGAACGATGATATATACTGGACGAAGATATTCTATTCGCTGGATGCGATGGGGAACGTGATGGCCGAATACACCCGCAAGGAATACACCGGAGGTGGCGGCGAAGAGCAGGATGTGATTACACTGAGTAATTTCTCGATATACGGAAGCTCGCGGCTGGGCGTTCTGACGGTGGATAAACTGATAGATGATCTGAAATCGGGAATGAACGACACAGTGAAACGATACTGCGGTGCGAAGATGTATCAAATGGAAAATCATTTGGGTGACGTTTACGCGGTGGTATCAGACATAAGGGTTCCGACGGGCGGAACAGCGAGTGGCGAGAGCATGGTGATCAAATACTTAAAAGCGGAAGTGAAGAGTCTGAACGATTATTATCCTTACGGATCATTGAAACCCTCGCGCGGGCTGTACCCGGATGATTATGAATACGGGATGAACGGGCAGCGGAAGCTTGATAAGGCCGTGACCGGGAAGACGGGCGGATTGTATATTGCGAAGTATTGGATTTACAATAGCCAGACGGGTGTGAGGTGGAACAGGGATCCGAAGCCCACGGTTGGGGTGAGTGATTATGCTTGTTTTGGCGGGAATCCGATTTTATTTAATGATATTTTGGGAGATAAAATTAGAGGGAAAGACGCTAAGGAATCAAAAAAGACTAAAGAAATGGTAGACGAAAGTTTAGAGAATGATAAAGATTTATGTTCATTTTTTCAATTAGATAATAAAGGGATATATTTTAAGCGTGTAGATGAGAATAAACTTAAATCTGTGTTGGAAAGCAAAGATAGTAAAGGCAATGATAAATATTCTCCACAACTAAAAGCTCAGACTTTGGCATATGCCAAAGTTATAAACAATCCAATATATACAATAGTAACTACATTTGATCCGGATGTAATGCTTGGTAATAGTAAGGCCTTCGCTTCTTCTCCAAAAACAATTAATGTAACTATAGGATTAATTGGTTTTGATAAAGATAATATTTGTCCTACAGTTGGCACCTTTGTGCATGAAGTATTAGGTGAAGCTTATGGTATGATGAAAGCTGGGAAAGATCATGGGTATGATGCACAATATCTCAATAACCTTGAAACTGAAATTACGAATAAGTACCTACCAGCAGAAAAAACTTATAAAGTAGACCAGGTAGAAACGATTAAACAAGATAAGGTTTATTCAAATCCTGTACTTCAAGCGCATTATTTATTTTGTATTCAAATGGAAAATTTATATAATTATCAAGTTTGCTCTCCTTTAAGAACTGAGAAACATTGGTTGACAAACGAAAGTAAAATGAAGGCTGCAAATATACCGGATTGTTTAAAATAATAATTTAGTTAAAATATGAATAAAAGATTTTTAACAATAATTACTTGCTATGTAATGGCATTGCCATTAAAATTATCATGTCAAGAATTAAAAAATGATTCATGCAGTATTAAGATAGTTTATAAAAACTGTGAATATAAAAATGGATTGTTTTATGATTTGAGTTTCAAAAATGCATTTGATACTATTATGATTTCGTTAGTTTCTGCTGACACAATTGAAAGCATAACAGGTGTTAAGCCAATATGCAGTACATATATAAATAGATGCAAGTTTGAAAGCGGTTTATTTAGATGTGTTGGAATTGAATGGCCATTTAAATTTGAAAGTAATGGAATGATTCCCTTAGATATGAATATACTGTTTGTTAAGCATTTTATTGATGCTAAATATAATCAAATATATTTTATTGAAGACTTGAAAATTTACGACGAATTTGGGAGTTTTATAAAGGGTTCTTTAATTCTAAGAACCAAATTAAAAAAAAAGGAAATTAAAAAATTAAAAAGAAAGCTTTTATTAATGGGTAATTAGAGTATTTCTTACTGTGCACTGCACCGTCTACAAGCATTCTATGAAAAAGGCACGAAAATTCGAACTTGAGTCTTGCAGACAAGCAGATAAATTTTGACCAGTAGTTCATTGAAAATCTGAAAACAACCGCGCCAAGGATGGAAGCGGCAGCCCACAGGCATACTATTGCGGATTTTGGATTGATGATTGCGGAATAGGCCGAGGACTATAGCGGACAGCCTGACCGCCGCAGGCGGGGCGCCCAAAACTACTAATGATCCCGACGGAAAATTATTAACTTTGCAGCGCAACGGCAAACAGTCGCTTCCCAACATGGACAACCTCGCATATAATTATTATTCCGGCACCAACAAGCTGGCATGGGTGGATGATGATCCCTCGTATAGCGGGAATTATGGTGAAGACATAGACGATCAGAGTTCGGGTAACTACAAGTATGATGCGATTGGGCAGTTGTATTATGATTATATCGAAGAAATTGACAGCGTGGTGTGGAACCTGTATGGCAAGGTATCGAAGATAATACGCAGGGCCGGCAGCACCAAACCGCAGGTGGAATATGAATACAATGCGAACGGTGATTTGATAGAAGGAATAGAAAAGCCCTACAATCATCTGAACGATGATATATACTGGACAAAGATTTTCTACTCGAACGATGCGATGGGAAATGTGATGGCTGAGTATACCCGCAAGGAATACACCGGAGGCGAAGAACAGGATGTGATTACACTGAGTAATTTCCCGATATACGGCAGCTCGCGACTGGGTGTGCTGAATGTAGACAAGACCATAGATGTGCTGAAAGCCGGAATGAACGACACAGTGAAACGATATTGCGGAGTGAAAATGTACCAGATGGAAAATCATCTGGGTGATGTGTACGCTGTGGTATCCGATATCAGGGTGTCGACGGGCGGAACAGCGAGCGGCGAAAGCACGTTGATCAAATACTTTAAAGCGGAAGTAAAAAGCATAAACGATTACTATCCATACGGATCTTTGAAACCCGCCCGCGGCTCCAACCCGGATGATTACGAATACGGGATGAACGGACAGCGGAAGCTTGATAAGGCCGTGACCGGGAAAACGGGTGGGTTGTATATTGCGAAGTATTGGATATATAATAGCCAGACGGGTGTGAGGTGGAACCGGGATCCGAAGCCAATGACGGGGATAAGTGATTATGCTTGTTTTGGTGGGAATCCGATTATGTTTAATGATATTTTGGGAGATAAAATTAAAGGAGATACAAAGGAAGACGCTACCAAAACTAAAAATGAAATGGGTACTTCTATTGACAATGCAGACCCCGGGCAAGGTGGGAAAGGGCAAGCATTTGTTGATAAGTTCTTTACCGTGGATGAAAACAATTATGTTGTTTATAATGGAGCCAAAAATGATGAAATTCAGGCTTATTTTAAAGAAAATGGATTTACAGATAAGCAGAAGGCGATTGTTGCTGGATACATTTATTTAGCTAAAACAGAAGCTATTGTTAATATTAGCTTTGATGATCATTCAAGAAGTGGTGTTGATGCTAGTACGTTAGAACAAAATAAGGTTACAATTAATATAGGATCTCCTGCTGGCAAAAATTATAAAGATTTCTCAGGAGCACAAAGACCTTTAACAAAAAACCAAATATTTGTTCACGAATTATTAGGTGAAGCTTTTGTTTATTGCCTTTTCCCAAATCATATGGTAGATTTTTGGAATTGGAAAAATGAAAATTTCGAATCCGCTACAGCTACCCTTAAGAACAACTTCATGCGCCAATCCGTTTTGCATGTAATTCAGGCTGAAAATTTAGTATTACAAAACCTAAGGGTTGGTATTGAGGATCATGAAATACAACTTAACTCCGCTGATAAATCCAAAGTTGGTTCTATACCTGATTTATTAAAAAGATATAGTAGTAATATTAATGCAGAGAGATCAAAATTATTTATTTTTCCTCCAACATGGCCAATT
>JAZDMK010000201.1:0-8332 GCA_043800975.1 Bacteroidota bacterium
GGCTACTTTATGGGCCTTTTCAATGTATCTCAAACAATATATTCACCCTACACAAATCCAACTTTCAGGGCCGGATTTGAAATCAGACTTTAATTGTTCTTTTTTCGTTAAAAATTGAAATTGTTTTTTATTATATTTGAATGCTAAAACCAATTGAATGAAGAAATTTTTACTCTTTGTATTTGCTGTTTTTTTATTGATAGGAAATTTGTTTTCGCAGCAGGATATTGTTGTTGTCAATAATTACAAATCTGCTTTCAGACATGCATACATTGCCAATCCCGCTGTGCCGCTTGGTTTGCTGGAAGCTGTTTCTTATACCAATACCCGCTTAACTCATATCACATCGGATGAGCCAGAAAGTTGTGCGGGTCTTCCAAAAACATTCGGACTTATGGGTCTGGTAGAAAACGGAAAAAATTATTTTAAAAATAACCTGCTTATTGTAGCTGCTTTATCCGGCGTGGATGTAGAACTCATTAAATCAGATCCTGCGGTACACCTGATGGCATACGCCAAAGCTTATTCTAAACTTCTTTCTCAAATGAGAATTCAGGGTAATAATGTTGAAGACCATTCGGCCGTAATTCTTGCATTAACTGAGTTTCCTAATAATGTTACAGATGCAGGAAATGATTTTGCAGCCAACTCGTTTTTGTATTCTGTTTTTTCATTTATGAATGATATTGAATTTGCAAATCGATTTGATTTTCCTGCCAGAAACATCGATATGCCTCAGTTTTTCGGAGTAAATAATTTTCAGGTTCTGAGTTCATCATCCTTACGTTTAGCACCCGATTCAATTATTTCCGGAAACGGAACGCATTACCAGTCACAGAGTATTTTAGCAATTTGTCCTGATTATAACGTTCCTCATTGCTCATGGACAGCATCAACCAATTACAGCTCACGTAGCGGTACTGCGATTTCTGCTGTTGTGATGCATACCGTTCAGGGTAGCTATTCCGGTTGTATTTCCTGGTTTCAGAATACTTCATCGAATGCATCTACCCAATATGTAGTTCGTTCATCCGACGGGCAGCTTTGTCAGATGGTTCTTGAAGCCAACAAAGCCTGGCATGTGACAACTGAAAATCCATATACGATCGGTTACGAGCACGAAGGGTATGTTACAAACCCTGCATGGTATACAGTTGCGATGTATCAAAGCTCTGCTAACCTGACCAGAGATATTTGTAATGCATACGGAATAAATCCGCTGCGTACTTTTTTTCAGGATACGCTGGATAACGGAACAGCCATGGATTACGGGCTGCATTCATTGGGTGGCGAAAGCGGTTGCGTGAAAGTACGCGGGCATCAGCACTTTATAAACCAGACCCACACCGATCCTGCGCAATACTGGACCTGGGATTATTATTATAAACTAATCAACAACAACCCTACAATTACAACTCTGAATGCAGCCTCAGGAAATTTTTACGATACGGGTGGGGCAGGAGCAAACTATGCAAATGACGAAAGAAAATTATGGCTGATTCAACCGGCTGGCGCGACTTCTGTAACTTTAAATTTTTCCAGTTTTGCAGTGGAAGCCAACTACGATTTCATGTATATCTATGACGGTACATCAGTATTCTCTCCGAAAATAGGCCGTTTCAACACATTGAGCCCTGGAACAGTTACTTCATCAGGTGGTGCGATGCTGGTTGAATTCCGCTCTGATTGTTCTACAACGGGTGCGGGCTGGGCAGCCACGTGGACTTCTGCTGTAGCAGATAATACACCGCCATCCACTGCGATTACTTCACCAGGAACCTGGAAAACGGCCGACTTTACGGCTACTTTCACTGATGCTGATAATATTGGCGGAACAGGAATTGAAAAAAGATATTATCAGGTTCTTGAAAATCAGGGCGCGGAATGGCGCGCCAATGCAAACCGCGGTTACTTCGCTGATAATTTTGATGTGGCGATTCACCCTGACTGGACTGTGTTTAACGGAAGCTGGAGTATTAATTCCGGAAGTCTGTATCAGTCAGATACGACAATCAGCAATACCAATATTTATGCAGCGTTGAATCAGAATTTATCAAATCGCGCCCTTTATAATTTCAATATGAAACTGGACGGAAACGTCACTAACAAACGTGCGGGTTTCCATTTTTACTGCGACAGCGCAAACACAGCGGACCGCAGAAATTCATACTTCATCTTTTTCCGTGTAGCCACCAGCCAGCTTGAGTTTTATAAAGATTCAAACAACACTTACTATCAGAAGAAAATAATAACAGGTATTACAACCAATATGTATCAATGGTATGATATCAAAGTGATTCATGATCATATAACAGGAAAGATTGATGTGTACCGTGACAATATTTTTCTAGGATCATGGACTGACCCTGTTCCCTGGACGACAAACGGTAATTACATTTCATTCAGAAGTGGAAATTGCAAAATGAATATTGGTGAAATAAAAGTGTACCGATCGCGCAATCCTTCGACAACAGTTGGCGTTGGAAATTTGATTTCAAAAGATATTCGATATGAAAACCCAAATCCTACAACGAATGGTGCAAAAATAAAATCCATCGTGAATGACTCAGCAGGAAATATTTCTGCTATAGCTTTTCATGGTCTCAATGTTGATTACACGCCACCAGCGTTTATTGCAACCGTTAATGACGGAAGCGGAGCAGATCTGGATATTACGAATGTGAACTCATCTTTATCTGCAAACTGGACTGCATCTACAGATCCCAATTCAGGAATTGCAAGCTATTGGTACGCCATTGGAACAACAGCGGGTGATAGCAATATCGTTGGCTGGACTAACAACGCTCTCAATGTTTCATTTATTCACAGCGGGCTGAGTCTTGGAAGTGGAATGACATACTATGTTAGTATACGGGCATATAATGCGGCCGGATTAAAAAGCGGAATTACGAGCAGCGATGGAATAACTGTGGCCAGTTCTACGCTTGCAGGCTTCAGTGCATCGAGTACTCAGATTTGTGCTGGAGATACTATTAATTATACAAATTCAAGCTCCAATGCATTGGGATATCTTTGGAATTTCTCTGGTGGAAATCCTTCTTCAAGCACGCTGGCAAATCCTGTCGTTGTTTATTCAACACCCGGAGTATATGATGTAACGCTGAATGCATATGGAATAATTGATACAGCAACCATAAATCAAACATCATACATTAACGTGAATCCATTGCCTGTTGCTGCATTCGAAACATTCGACACGCTATTGTATCTGCCAGGGGCGCTAGCACTCTTTACAAACAATTCTATGAACGCAACTTCTTTTCTATGGAATTTTGGTGACGGAGTAACTTCTACAGACCAGAATCCATGGCATATTTACGATACTGTAGGTGTTTATACAGTAACTTTAGTTTGTTACAATTCGTTGTGCGGAAACGATACAATCATTATGGATTCATTGATAAATGTGGGTTGGCAAACAGGAGTGGCAGATAATTTTAACAGCAGTGTTTTTTTATATCCTTCACCGGTAAGTCATACTGCCAACATTTGTTTTCATTCAGATGAGCCTGGCTCTATAGTGTTATCACTGATTGATCCAGCAGGCAGAGAAATTAAATTGTGGAGTGGAAATACGCAAACCAAAGCACAGATTTTCGTTCTGGATGCTGACGCGCTTAATCTTGCGGAAGGTATGTACACACTAAAACTAAATACAAAATCAAAAGTTTATTCGTCATCATTCATAAGGATTCGATAAAAAACTAAACCACCTCACTATGAAAAAGATTATTTTTTCCCTGATTTTCGCTGCTTCCCTGATTTCATTCGGAAGCCATGCAGCATTGATAAACAGTAATGCTGTCACAGGAAGTTGGAGCATTGCCACAAGCTGGGCCGGAGGTGTAGTGCCAACAGCCAATGACACGGTTGTGATAGTTGCTGGTGCAAATATTACTGTGGACAACAATTCCTGCATTGCATACAAATGCCGCATTTTAAATACAGGTATACTAAACTGTTCTTCTAATACGCTCACTCTGGCTGGGGCTCTGACTTCAGTCAATATTTCAGGAACGGATTATTATTATGTTGGTAATGGGAATCTGTCTGTTTATACCGGTGGAACTTTTAATCTACAGACAGGAACATTAAAGATGACGGGAAGTTTGCTGACGAATGGAGCTTTTAATTGTGGAACCGGAACCGTAATCATTGATACCAAACGTGCTCCTATTACCTGGTCAGGAACCAACTCTCCTGTTTTTCATCATGTCATCAACAATGACTCAGTCCCTGTATCATGGCCTGCGGCAGGAGGTTTCGGTGTAACACTTCATTCAACAAATACTACTTTCAAAGGAGATGTAACAATCAATGGATCCTTTAACAGAAACACAAGTGTTAATGCAGATGCAACAGTCACTTTCGATGGAACAACAAATCTTTCCGGTGTTTATAGCTTTTATCTAAATCATGTTGTTATCAATGCCGGCGCTGCAGTATATGCAAACAATAAGAATTTTAACATGTACGGAAACTGGACCAACAATGGTCTGTTTGATGGTGGAACTGGCACTGTAACTTTTTATTATGACCCGAACAAACCTTTTCCAATTCCTACTGATCAGACGATCACAGCAAAGAACGGCTTCTTTTATAATCTTACTATAAATAAATCTACAGGTACCGTAACACAGATTGATTCGGTTGTTGTCAGAAATAATTTCCGGGTTTCGCGTGGCACATGGATAGCAGGACTGACGCCTGTTCGTTTATATGTAGCAGGGAATTTTACGGTTGTTAATATTGGTGTTTTTGATGCTGTTAATGGCAGGGTTATTTTGAATGGAAGTAGTGTTGTAACAACACAGAAAGTTTACACATACAACAGTACATTTTATAAGTTTACAATAAACAACACAGGTATCGGCGTATTGCTGGATACAAATCTGACAGTAACAAATGAAGTTGTTTTTACAAACGGACTTCTATATACACACGACGGAGCATATTTCAATGAACTGTATCTTTCAAATAATGTTCCTGCTTCAGCTATTGGAGGATCTGCCTCAAGCTATGTTGCAGGTAAATTCAGAAGAGCAATTACAGGCACTGGAAATTATATGTATCAGCTTGGGCCGTGGCGTGGATTAACAGGTGTTTATAGACCTGTAACATTTGGATTAACTTCAGCAAATGGAGCTTCAAGTGTATTAATGTATCAGGACACTATTGGTAATATCGGAACTTACAAAGCAAACTTCTACACAAATATAATTCCGGATGCGGGAACACCTGCTGCGAATCTTTTATTTGCTTACAATCTTTCAGCCGATTTCCCTGCGTCAACCTACGAGTGCGCGATTTCAGCTATTCAGGGTGCAAATCCACCGCCTTCTTCCTGGAGTACTATCTTGCCAACCATAGTTGGAGCAACGGGAGGTGTCACTGGAACGATCACTGCACAAGCGCCTGCAACATGGGCAAACAATGCTTTTATTCTTGGTGAGCCTAATCCAGTTGTCAGCAATGAAACTGTATGCGAGGGAAGTATTGCTAAACCTACCATTTTATCACCTATGGGATCCGGCGTTTTTGACTGGTATGATTTATCAACCGGAGGGACTTTGCTTCAAGCTTCCAGTATTTCATATTTAACACCACCTCTAACAGTAAATACAACATATTATGTTGAACATGTCAACGCAACAACCGGATGTAGTACGCATAGAACATCTGTTCTTGTAACAGTTACTCCTCTCCCGCATGTTAATGCAGGGATCAATGATTCTGTGTGTAATGGAAATTCTTATGTTTTTTATACTGCGACAGCATCTGAGTATGGGTCTTTAAACTGGACTTCAATGGGAACCGGTTCTTTTTCAAATAATGGAACCATTGCCCCAACATACACACCTAGCCCTGCAGACATCTTAGCTGGTCTTGTAAAGTTAATTCTTACCGGAGTTGGAAATTCTCCATGCGGTAACATTACTGATACAATGCAGTTGAAAATTCTTCCTAATCCAACCGTAAATGCAGGGGTTGATGATACGATTTGTGAAGGCAGTTCATTTGTTGTTTCTACTGCCAGTGGAATAGGATATACTTCGCTGGCCTGGTCCAGCTTTGGTGATGGTACCTTTACCGGAAATAATACATTAACCCCAGAATATACACCCGGGCCCAATGACATTATCGCAAATGCAATCACATTAGTTTTGCAAACATCTTCTTCTTGCGGAACATCTTCTGATCAAATGATACTCCATATTTCAAATGCACCGGTAATACAGATTGTTCAGGACACTACTATTTGTTCATCACTTCCTTATCAGGTCGTAAACTCTTCTGTTTCCTTTGGTACAACGATGAGCTGGACAACTACCGGAGATGGAATTTTTACAGCTGCAACAACTGAAAATCCATTTTATCAACCCGGCGCCGGAGATATTTCAGGAGGACAGGTTTTGCTTATTTTAACTGTTCAGGGCAAAACGCCTTGTTCCCAAAAGCAGGATACTACGATTTTGAATTTCACATCAGCTGCAGATATTCTTGCACCCGCCAGCGATTCTACTTGTGCTACAACTGCATATACTGCTTCTGGAATTTCAGCATTCAATTACTCTTCACTGAACTGGACATCTTCTGGCTCAGGAACCTTCACAAATAATGGCACGTTGACTCCCACTTATATCCCTTCAATAGCTGATACTGTTGCAGGCAGCATAGTACTGACAATGGTTGCAGCAGGAAATGCTCCTTGTGAAGGTGACACGGCTCATATTCTTTTATATTTAATTCCCGAGCCTCATGCCTATGCAGGAATTGACACAACAATTTGTGCATTTACTCAGCTTACTTTGAATCATGCAGCTGCTTTCAATTATACAGCATTGCAGTGGCAAACGCTGGGTGATGGATCGTTTTCAAACAATACCCTGTTAAACCCTATGTACACTCCTGGTACGAATGATCTTGCTAATGGTATGGTGAAGCTTATATTACGCGCTACGGGAAGTAATTTGTGTGGTGCTTCATTTGATACAATAAATATTGCAATTACTCCGCTACCTATGGCCAATGCAGGAGTTGATCTTGAAATATGTTCTGGTGAAAATATTTCCCTGAGTGGTAATTCGGGATTATACTTCTCCACTGTAAACTGGCAAACATCAGGAGATGGTGTTTTTTCATTTAATGCATCATTGCATCCGATTTATTATCCGGGAGCAAATGATCGTCTGGCAGGTACTGTAAACCTTATTTTTACAGTATTGTCAACCTGTGGAAACGACAATGACACAATTGTGTTAACCATTCATCCGATGCCAAATACTGAGGCCGGGCTGAATCAGATGATATGTGTTGGTTCATCAACAACCCTTTCGGCAGCCGGAATAGGAAGTTATTTGTGGAGCACCGGGGAGACAACCCAATTGATAGAAGTTACTCCGACGGCAACAACACTTTATTATGTTACAATAACTAACTCTTTTGGTTGTACAGACTATGACTCCGTTAATGTCGGGATCAAGCCCCAACCCGATATATCAATTGTAATAACTCCTGAATTAAATATATATTATGAAGGGCAATTCATTACTTTTAAAGCACTTCCATCTGGATTAGGTAGTTATAACTTTTATATTGATGACGTTCTTGCGCAAGCGGGCTCGTCAAATATATTCGTTACCAATGCTCTGCTGAGTGGGCAAAAAGTTACTGCCACAGCAGCTGTTGATGGCTGTATGGGATCCGAAGAAGTCAGCCTTGTAGTGCATATTATCCCAAATTCATTTACACCTAACAATGACGGGCGAAATGATATATTTATAAAAGGATTGGACCTGACAATAATAAATCGTTGGGGTCAGAAAATATACTCAGGTTATGATGGCTGGAATGGCCAATATGAGGGTAAGAATGTATCTCCGGGAACCTATTTTTTTATTATTCGTATGAGTGACCTGAATGGAGTGATTTCCGAAATTAAGGGTTCTGTAAAACTAATTCGCTAACTTTAATGTGTTAAAAATTTTGTTTTTTCATGTAAACAACATACTTTTGTAGACTAAATTAAGAAAAATCCATCTGACCTATGAATAAAAAGTTGTCTTCAATTACCAGTGCAGTTTTGATGATACTACTGGTAATGGTTTCAGGCGTAGCTTTTGCTCAAAAAGTAAAAAAGCTCGAATTTCGTTATGTAGAACAAAAAGAGGGTTCACTGACCAAAACAGTTGTTTTTACAATTGTTGGAAATACAAGTGACCTATCTACTGCTTCTTTGCTTAAAGCAATTGTAGGAATTAAAGAGGTTCACTCTTTTAAAATTTTTTACAACCGAAGATGTAAAGTTGAA
>JAZDMK010000079.1:0-7695 GCA_043800975.1 Bacteroidota bacterium
TGTTGGCGTTCCTCCATTGGTGGGTGTTGCTGTAAAAGTTACACTGGTTCCTGCACATATCGATCCCGTCGGGCTGGCTGCAATACTTACACTGGCTGCTCCGCCAGCATTAACTGTCATAGTTATTGAGTTCGATGTGGATGGGGAACCTGTAGCACACGATAAGCTAGATGTCATCACACAGGTAATCACATCTCCATTGGCTAGTGCGGATGAAGTGTAGGTTGAATTTGTAGCACCGGAAATATTTGTTCCGTTCTTCTTCCATTGATATGTGGGTGTTCCACCGTTCGTCGGGGTTGCTGTAAAGGTCACACTGGTACCTGAACATATCGATCCTGTCGGGCTGGCTGCTATGCTAACACTGGCTGCTCCCCCGACATTAACTGTCATGGTTATTGAGTTCGATGTGGCCGGCGAACCTGTGGCACATGAAAGACTCGATGTCATCACGCAAGTGATAATATCACCATTTGCAAGTGTAGTTGAAGTGTAGGTGGAATTCGTAGCACCGGAAATGTTCGTCCCGTTCTTCTTCCATTGATACGTTGGGGTTCCTCCGTTAGTCGGGGTTGCAGTATAGGTAACACTGGTTCCTGAACATATTGCACCTGTGGGATTGGCTGCGATACTTACGCTTGCAACTCCACCTGCATTCACTGTCATGGTTATGCTGTTGGATGTTGCGGGTGAACCTGTCACGCAACTTAAACTCGATGTCAATACGCAGGTAATTATATCGCCATTGGCAAGTGCGGTTGAAGTGTAGGTTGAATTTGTAGCACTGGAAATATTTGTTCCATTCTTTTTCCATTGATAGGTAGGTGCTGTGCCTCCGTTGGTAGCATTTGCAGTAAATGTTACACTGGTTCCTGCACAGATTGCTCCTGTTGGATTGGCTGCTATGCTTACGCTGGCTGCTGATGCCGTGTTTACTACTGCTGTTACAGGAGTGCGGGAGCTTTTGCAGGCAGGATCCTGAATTATCCAATCGTAAAAGTAATAATAATAGGCTGATCCGGCATCACTACCCGTTACTGATATATATCCGGTTAATGTATACGGGTATGTTACACCAGTATTGTTTCTGTAAATATTGGTGCCTTCACATCCCAGCCGGAGACTGGTTCCTGCAGGAATGTCAAAGTTTAAATTATAAGTATTTAGTCCTGTAATGATGTTTTGTGTGGATGATTGCAATACAACACCTGTACTATTTCTGAGTTCAATGGTTCTGCTTCCGGGGGCAGTAGTGTTTCCATACATTTTCACGGAAATAAGTGTGACAGGAGTACTGCAGTTAAAGATTAAATAATGATCCCCGGTCGAAGTGTACCCTCCACCGCCGGTATTATCAGGCTTGGCGCAATTATAAGAGGCACCCGGAATGCTGTCTTCAACATAATAAGTAGTGGTTGAGGAAATAGTTGGAGTATTATATGTAGTGCCTGTATTAACAAGGGTTCCTCCGGTTGATGCATCATACCAGTTCAGTGTGCCGCTCCCGCTCGCACTTAACGATGCCGTACCAGTTCCGCATATGGTATCTCCAGTTGTGGTGGGGGCGGTAGGAAGAGATATTGTAATATAATCTGTTTTTGTTTCCGTATCACTTCCATTTCCATTTGTTGCATTTAATGTCACTGTGTAAGTACCACTAGATGTATATGTATAGGAAGGATTCTGTGAAGTAGATGTTCCGCCATCACCAAAAGTCCAGGCCCATGATGTGGGAGTATTTGTTGAAGCATCAGTAAATTGAATTATACCAGTGCAGCTCGTTGTAGGTGAAGCGGTAAAATCAGCAACAGGTGCAGGCGGAGGAGCACAGGCAGTGGCTGCATTATTTGCCACACTGGTTAAATATGTTGAAACAGCAGACTGCATTCTGGTTTTCTGGTTCGGTGTCATGTTAGCATAATCTATGTCATCGCTGTAATCCATAAAGTTCATATACATGATACCCGGAGAACTAGGTGAACATGCATCGGTCAACACACCTGAATTATCCCCGTAAGTAGCAGTAGCCTGATTGGGAACATCAGTACAATAATCTGAACCGGAACATGCATCCTCATCTCCCCAAATATGGTACAGGTTAAAACAATGGCCGAATTCGTGTGAAACAGTACCTCCTATATCATATGGAGCAACAGCACCGGTAAGACCAAAATATTCATAATGGATAACAACTCCATAGGTTGCATTAATCCCTGAAGTTGGAAATTGGGCATATCCGCAATATCCCGGCAAATTGCACACCCAAATATTCAGATATTTAGTCCAATCCCACGCGTTAGCTCCACCGGTAGATGCATATTTAACATTATTATTCGTGGTGAAACTACTCACAGTAGTGGTTTTGTAATCAATGCCGGTTGTAGGATTCCCGCTTGGATCAACGGTTGCCAGGCAAAGAGTTATCTCACAGTCAGCTCTTAATGAGGTCGAGAATGCTTCCATTGAACGTCCGTTCGTACCTGCCCAATCGGAATTGGTTTGAGCGATTTGCTCTGCTGCACGGCTGGGAGCAACATACCCGGATGCGCCATTATATACAACGTGTACAACAACAGGTAAGATATAAACTGCTTTATTATTTTCAAGTTCCTGCTGATGAGAAGCAATATAATTATTGAATTTCATTTCTTCGTTTTCCATTTTGGCTTCAAGGGCTGGATCCTGCAACTTCATCCATTCGAGATGCTCCATTGTTGCGCATTTTCTCTGTTGTGAAAGATTTTGAGTGGATGCCGTGTTTTGAGATTTTGCATTAAAATATCCACAACAAAAAATAAAAATGGATAATGCAAAAATGATTGTGTGTGTGTTTGTATGTTTCATATAAAATAATTTTTTAAAGAAGCTATCAAATATACATGTAAAAATGCGGACAAGCAAGGTTTTTACAAATTTTTTTTAAACTTTTCCCAACAAAATAGACAACGATTTAGATTTTACCGCTGAATTATGATTTAATATAGCTGAAATTTAATGTAATTTTGCTTCCTGATTATTTTCAATGCAGAAAACCGAGCGTTATAAAAAATTCATCAGTTATTTCAGCATCCATTCCCCTCATGCTGAAACAGAACTTCATTATCACAGCAATGCTTTTCATCTTTTAATTGCCGTTATTCTTTCAGCCCAGTGCACTGATAAAAGAGTGAATTTAATTACTCCTCCCCTTTTCAAAAAATTTCCTCATCCAGAATCTCTTGCTAAATCAAGTTATTCCAAGGTATTCAAATTCATAAGAACATGTTCTTATCCTAATAATAAAGCCAAGCATCTGGTTGAAATGGCCAGAATGCTTGTTAATGAATTCGATAGTGAGGTTCCTTCTGATGTGGAAGAATTGCAGAAACTGCCGGGTGTTGGGAGAAAAACAGCAAATGTTATCGCTTCAGTTGTTTTTAAAAAACCTGCAATGGCTGTAGATACTCATGTTTTCAGGGTTGCAGAACGTATCGGGCTTACCATTAATGCAAAAAATCCTTATGATTCCGAAATGCAGTTAGTGGAAAATATCCCGGAAGACAAGATTCCCGATGCCCATCATTGGCTTATTCTTCACGGAAGATATATCTGCACTGCACGAAAACCCAAATGCCATGAATGCGGAATAGCGGATATTTGCAAATTTTTTAATATCTTCAAAAAAAAGAATACCAATGCTCATAATTAAAGCAAGGTGCTAAAGCTCCTGATTTTTACTATTGATGAAAAAGGCATTGTTGAAAAATAATTGGAAAAGTTTACACAAAAAATCACATATCACAGATTACTGAATGATTTTTATTTTATATTTGTTATATTTGGAAAAATAATTTTGTTTTAATTTTAATCAAAAACTTATGAGTAAAGATAAAGAAACAAATGAAAAGATGAAAGCGCTTCAACTGACGCTCGATAAACTGGAAAAAACTTATGGTAAAGGAACGGTCATGAAATTGGGCGATGCGGCAATTGCTGATATTGAATCCATTTCGACAGGTTCAATTTCATTAGATATCGCACTGGGCATAGGCGGAATTCCCAAGGGAAGAGTTACTGAAATATACGGCCCTGAAGCATCGGGTAAAACAACTCTGGCTATTCACGCCATTGCCGAAGTTCAAAAAACCGGTGGTATTGCGGCATTTATTGATGCAGAACATGCTTTCGACAGATTTTATGCACAAAAGCTTGGTGTTGATATTGCAAATCTTTTAATATCTCAACCCGACAACGGCGAACAGGCGCTTGAAATTACCGAGAACCTTATTCGCTCCGGCGCTATTGATATTATTGTGATAGACTCGGTTGCGGCTCTTACACCCAGAAGCGAGATTGAAGGAGAAATGGGCGATTCAAAAATGGGATTGCAGGCAAGGCTTATGTCACAAGCACTTCGCAAACTTACGGCAACTATCAGCAAAACCGGCTGCTGCTGCATTTTCATCAACCAGCTGCGTGAAAAAATTGGCGTTATGTTTGGCAACCCCGAAACGACTACCGGTGGAAACGCCCTTAAATTTTACGCTTCTGTCAGGCTTGATATCCGCCGTGTAAACCAGATAAAAGAAGGCGATACCGTAGTAGGAAACCGAGTGAAAGTAAAAGTGGTGAAAAATAAAGTAGCCCCTCCTTTCCGTACTGCTGAATTCGATCTGATTTACGGAGAAGGAATTTCCAAGATAGGTGAAATTATTGACCTGGGATCGGAGCACAATATTATCAAGAAAAGCGGGTCATGGTTTAGTTATGGCGACAGCAAACTGGCCCAGGGCCGTGAAGCTGTGAAACAGGTATTGCGTGACAATCCTGATTTAAGCGATGAAATTGAGGGCAAAATCCGCGAAGCGATATCCGGTAATTAATCTTGAAGTCCCGCAAACAGGGACTTCTTTTATTTGATATTGTATGAAAAATTTATCAGCAGCATTTTTTTTACTTTTATTTTCTGTAATTATCTTCTCATGCGGAAGCGGGGATAAAAAAACTTTATCCAGCGATACGCTGAAAATACCGGATACGCTTTCACCCGAAATTGCAAAGCTTAATAAAGAGATAGATGCAAATCCGGAAAATGCAGAACTTTATAACAAACGCGCTATCCTTCTTTATGAAAAAGAAAAACTCGATGAAGCATTCGCGGATATCCGTACTGCTTTGAACCTGGATTCATCAAAAGCTGATTATTTTCTTACCTTATCCGACATATATTTTGCTAAGGGAAAGGTAAAGAACTGCAAACGGTCCATTGAAAAAGCCATGGAACTCGAGCCTGAAAATGCGGATGCCATGCTGAAATACGCCGAATTGCAGCTTTATTTTGAAGAATATAAAACCACCCTGGAATACATCGGAAAAGCTCTGGAAATCGACAAGCTGAACTCAAAAGCATATTTCATACGCGGAATGGCATACAAACTATCGGGTGATACGGCAAAAGCCGTTCAAAATTTCCAGACAACCGTCGACCAGGATCCCGAATATTACCATGCTTATATTCAACTTGGATTGCTTTATGCCACAAGACACAGCAAGCTGGCTGAAGATTATTATAACAATGCAATCAAGCTAAATCCTGAAAGTATTGAAGCGCATTTCGATCTTGCTATGTTCTATCAGGAAGATTCGCTTTATGACGATGCTATTGTCGAATATAGTAAAGTGCTTGAAATTGACCCGAAATATAAACAGGCGCATTACAACCTTGGTTATATTCATCTTGTTTACTTATTGGTGTATAAACAGGCAGTAATTCATTTCACCAATGCCATTGCATGCGATCCTGCCTATGCAGAAGCATATTATAACCGTGGATACAGTTATGAACTTTTGGGTGACATTACAAATGCAAAAGCCGATTATGATAAGGCGCTGGAAATTCGCCCTAATTATGAAATGCCAATAAAAGGACTCAACAGACTGGATGAATTGATAAAATAATTTCCTGAATGTTATAAAAAATTTCACCACAGATTACTCAGATTATCACAGAATAAAAAAATATTGATGAAAAGAGTTTTTATTACCGTTTTATTGTTGGCATTTATCATTGTAGCCAATGCACAGGGAAAACTTACAGCCGAACTGATGTGGAAATTCGGAAGAGTAAGCGATGTTCAGGTTTCACCTGATGGCAAAACGATACTGTACGGTGTTACAACATATAGCCTTAGTAAGAATATGGGGAAGCGCAATTTATGTACAATTCCGACAGATGGTGGCACAGCTGTTCAAATCACTGATGCCGAAGGCTACGTTCTGAATGGAATATGGCGCCCTGACGGTAAGAAAATCAGTTTTCTTTCTACTGAAAGCGGAAGCATGCAGGTATGGGAAATGAATCCTGATGGTACTGATAAAAAACAAATTTCTAATATTGAAGATGGTATCAATGGTTTTGTTTACGCTCCCGATATGAAACACATTCTTTTTATTAAAGATGTGAAACTCGATTCTACTGTAAATGATTTATATCCTGACCTGCCCAAAGCCGACGCCATGTTGTTTGACGACCTGATGTACCGACACTGGAACAACTGGACAGACTATGCATACAGCCATGTTTTCTTTGCAGCATATGACACACTTGGAAAAATTGGCGCTGCCACCGATATCATGTTAAATGAAAAATACGATTCACCTCTTACGCCTGATGGAGGTATGGAACAAATTACATGGAGTCCCGACGGAAAATTAATTGCATACACCTGCCGTAAACTGCATGGTAAAGATGAAGCCCTAAGCACTAACAGCGACATTTACATTTATGATATTGAGACAGGTAAAACAGAAAACATAAGCGAAGGAATGCAGGGATACGATCAGGATCCTGCGTTTTCGAACGATGGCAAAAAAATTGTGTGGAGCTGTATGAAAACCGCCGGATACGAATCGGATAAAAAACGTATTATGCTTTATGACTTTGCAACAAAACAACATACTGATCTTTCTGAAAACTTTGATGAAAGTGCATCCAACTTCCGCTGGGATCCGCTTGATGATAACACACTTTATTTTATCAGCGGCATCAATGCAACATATCAGTTATGGTCGATCAACATTACAACAAAAAAAAACATCCAGATAACTGATGGAATATTTGATTACACTGAAATGGTCACTGCACTTAGTAAACCTAAAAAATCGAAATATTTCCAGACAATACTTGTAGGTGCTAAAATGTCGATGTCGATGCCTGCGGAAATTTTCAAGGTTGAAAAAGTGAAAAAGAATTTTGAAGAAACGCAAATTACTTATACTAATAAAGCAATTCTTGACACACTCAAAATGGGTGCTGTTGAAAAACGCTGGATCACCACCACCGACAATAAGAAAATGCTGGTTTGGGTAATTTATCCTCCCACTTTTGATTCGACAAAAAAATATCCTGCATTGCTTTATTGCCAGGGCGGACCGCAGAGTGCCGTGAGCCAGTTCTGGTCGTACCGGTGGAATTTCCAGATAATGGCAGCGCATGATTATATTATTGTAGCTCCCAACAGGCGCGGACTTCCAACATTCGGCCAGGAATGGAATGACGAAATTGCGCTGGACTATGGCGGGCAAAACATGAAAGATTACCTGACTGCAATAGATACTGTTTCCACAGAACCTTTTATTGATAAAAACAGCCTGGGTGCTGTAGGAGCCAGCTATGGGGGGTTTTCTGTATACTGGCTGGCGGGCAATCATAACAAG
>JAZDMK010000126.1:0-2165 GCA_043800975.1 Bacteroidota bacterium
CGTTGGCATAGAAATTTTACCCATGAAATCCCTCCAATCGCAGATGAGTTCCGGCGTTGCATATTACGAAGGAGAACTTTACAATGTTGTCAGACAAGGCAGGGGTGTTCCGGCAGTTCCTTTGGTCGTTATTGGAATCGAATCCTGAACCGAATCAATCCTAAAAGCTCTTCAAGCCAATCACTTATAAAGCAAGCGAGTTTCCGGAACAGATGAATTCACTTAGAAAAGCTGCCATGCGAAGAAGCACTTAACAGGTGATGTCGTCAGTGCATGGATATCCAGGAGGTGAAAAAATGAATGATTTTGCAGGACCACTTCCAAAACTGAAAGCGCAAACTGCAACAATCAGAGGGGGGCAGTGGGATGCTCATAAGTAATAACAACATTCCAGAGGATCCGATATGCAGATGAAATCCAAATCGCTTGCTCAGCAGAGAGTTGATCAAATTCGTAATTTTCAGGCTGAATTAGCACTCATGGAAAAGGAACAGGTTTTATCTCTGGATGAGCAGCAGCGTTTGGCCATGACCCGCTATCATGAAAATTTAATTGAACAAATGGCCTCTTTGTTTGATGTCGATACCAGCAAAAGTGAAAAACAACTCAGCCTGGGAATGAAAATAGCTTCTTTTCTCGGAGCATTGGGATTGGCCGCCAGCGTGTTTTTTCTTTTTTACCAGTTCTGGGGTCGATTTGCGACAAGCTCACAGGTTATTATTTTAATTTTAGCCCCTCTTGTCGGTCTATCCGCCACTCTGTATGCAGCCCAAAAAGAAAAAACAGGATATATATCAAAAGTTATCGGTATGGTGAGTTTGGCCTGTTTTATACTGAATCTTTTCATGTTCGGCCAGATTTTCAACATCACACCAAGTTCCAATGCCTTCCTGGTATGGGCTGCCTTTGCATTTATTCTGGCTTATGCCGCAGATGCCCGCCTGCTGCTTGCTGCCGGTATTATATGCCTGACTGCTTTTCTATCCGCACAGGCCGGAACCTGGAGCGGATGTTACTGGATTCATTTTGGAGAACGCCCGGAAAATTTTTTCCCGGCTGCGATCCTGTTGTTTCTAATAGCATATATCCCTCACAACCGTTTTTCCGGATTTAACGTCATTTACAGGGTTTTTGCCATGCTTATTTTCTTTATTCCAATCCTGATCCTGTCCAACTGGGGTTCCATCAGTTATTTTTCGCTGGATTTGGAATCGGTGGAAGCCATTTACCAGATAGCCGGCTTTATTTTCAGCGCTGCTGCCATCTGGCTGGGCATAAGTAAAAGCTGGCCTGATGTGGTAAACACCGGAAATGTCTTTTTTACCATCTTCCTTTATACGAAATTCTACGACTGGTGGTGGAAATGGATGCCGAAATATCTGTTTTTCCTGGTTATCGGTCTGACAGCAATTCTGATACTCATGATATTCAAAAGGCTCCGAAAAGCATTAATCGACAAAAACCTGGAGGTGACGGCATGAAAATCTTCTTATCGTCCCGCAGGCTTTTTGCCATTGGTTTTATTATACTTCTTACAACGAACGTCATAGTTCTTGCTGGTGTTGCCGCCAACCGGTCTGGAAAGCCGGAAGCTTTAATCGAGATTACGGAACGTGAACTTCAATTGCCATACTATAATTCTAAAGAAGAAAACAGCGGCCTTTCGCTCCGCCTTGACTGGCGGACTTTAGATGAAGAAAGCGACAACAGCTCCTATTACGGTTATTACAGCCGCTCAAGATATCCGGAATGGTTTACCGCAGACAAACTGATGGAATTAGGATTCGATTTGGACGCCTTTAAAAAAATGAGCAATAAAATGGAGAAGTATAAAGAACCGATTCCGAAGCAAGTTTTCATCGTACTTGAATTAGACGGTGAACCCTATCAGCGAGCCGTTAAAAGGGCTGAAGCAGCCCTGACAAAAATAAAAGAGCGGCTGGCATCGCATCCGGATGATAGGGAGTTAAAAGAAAAATTGAAAAATGCGGAAAAAAGGCTGGTGGATGAAAACACATCCAGCCCGCGGCTTTTTGCGGTTGATGCGGGTCTTTATCCCGAAAAACTCAGAGCGAAATACCCTGACCGGGGGAAATATATCATCACCCGGGGTGTGGTGAAACCTTCCCGCATTCACATTAACAAAAAAGAGAAAATCAACGGGT
>JAZDMK010000208.1:0-17755 GCA_043800975.1 Bacteroidota bacterium
TGATACTCGACTTTCAATACTTGGATCACAATAGAATTGATTTCATTCGAGAAATTGTAAAAAAACATCCATACGTTAAAATTATTCTTATAACAATCGAAACAGATATTGAATTTATACTGGATACAGTGAATGCAGGTGTAAATGGGTGTCTGTCAAAATCAGCCGATATCGAAGAAGTTTTTGAATGCATAATGGTATTGAAAAACGGGAGTCGTTTTTTTTGTAAGCAAATGAATCAATTGCTGATTAATGGCTATATCGATTATAAAAAAAATGACTCTCCTCTGAAATTGAAATCGCTTACAAAAAGGGAGTATGAAGTACTTGAACAATTGTCTATTGGTAGTAAAGCAAAACATATCGCGGAAATACTATCAATAAAAGTCAGAACAGTAGATGCACATAAACAAAACTTAATGAGAAAACTCAAACTTAAAAATACTATCGAACTTATAAAATTTGGATTAAAAAACAGAATTATTGAATGGCAAACAATAAAGAAAATATTGCAATAAAAAAGACACTTGCCCGAAGCATGGGGAAAATTCCTCAAAGGTCAGGGAATAACAAACTTTTGCTGCAAAAAGATACCCGATACTCAGGTAAAATTGCTCATTCATTGGGTAACTTTTTTCAAACAGAGAATGCAATTCAAACGCGCAGTCGGAAAGATTTCCGGGGAATGGGGAAGTTTCCTCAGGATCCGGAATATCTTTCTGGAACTTAGAGGAAATTTCCTCAGCCATTGGAAAAAGTTCTTCTTAGAACGGGCAACTCCCCAATATACCGGAAAACAATGCCTCGTATATTTTAAATTCAAATAACTAAATAACACAAAACAAGATGACAAAAGGTTTTTACATGCCGAAAGGCGATAAGGAAAAAGAACTCTGGCTGATGAATTTTGCCACGCAGTTCAGTGCTGTAGCTACAAATCTTGGCTTTACAGCTGCTGATGTAACTTCTGTGAACAACGATTATGCTGCCTATAAATTTATGGTGGATATTGTTGAGATTTTCAAAACGGAAACACAGGAACGTACCCGCTATAAAGATTTATTGGCCGATGGCACAATAGGTTCGCCTTTGGGTAACATTCCCACACTGCCCACGTTGCCTGCCGCTCCTGTTACTGTTGGTGCCGGAGTGTTTAAAAGAATTGCTATGATTGTGCAACGTATCAAGAATCATCCGAATTACAATGAAGCTACTGGCAGGAATCTGGGTATAATTGGAGCTGAAAAGGTAGTTAATCTGGATGCTGTCAAACCCAAAATAAACAGGACAATTGTTGAATCTGATCAGATTGTAATCGAATGGACAAAAGGATTGATGGACGGTGTTGTAGTGTTTTCAGCAAATTTGAAGCAGTTAGAATCAACAGAAACACCTACCGATTTGGACAGTGTTACAGAATGGGTCGAAATTGGTCGTGTTACGCATTCCCCTTTTGTTGACTTAAGGCTTAACAAAGAAAAGAAACCTGAAACCCGTTTGTATAAATTAAGATATTTTAAAAACGATGTTCAGGTGGGCAAAGAATCCGATATTATCAGAGTGTTGGCAGAAGTATACAACAGACCTGAAAGCGATCCGGCTTCTAAGTTAAAATAGGATTTTTAATTGGTTTTTTTAATGAAGGTATTATTATTAATATGTGATTTTCTTAATAAATGGCAACTTATAAATTCAGACGAAGGTGTAATTATTATTGCATTAACGATATTTATTATAATTATTATTGAATTAATGTTATTGTGAATTCTAGTAATACGTTATGAAAATATTGAATCGTATTTACTTGCTAATTTATCAGCAGCGTTATGTAAAACCGAAAGGTATTATTCTGGCTGTTGTGTTGATGTTAGTCACATTCTTAATACCATTTTTTTAATTATTCTAGGATAAGTAAAATGTTTTGTTTTAGTCAAATTGTAAAATGTTAACGAGTTTCTTTTTAAAATTCGAAAAAACACAATAATTTATTAAAATGCCAAAAGAATTAACACTTGGAAAACTTCGTGCAATATGTGACGACAATGCACAGGTAAACAAATCTAAAGGAAGAGAAAACAATCTTAAAATTCTCGTTGAAAAACATAATGAAAATTTCGAAGAATTTATTAGGAAAAGTATTGAAGGATATGACTGCCCTTATGATAAAACGGCATGGGATCAAATGAATAAAATTATAAACCATAAAAAAAGTGTTTTGTTTTTTTTTAAAGCCTTTTTTTATCTGAATAATTAAATGATATCGTTGAATGTAATTCATAAGAGAAACACCTTAAATATATGAAGTATGTGTAGTTTTAAAGTATTAAAAAAAAGGCATTGCAGTATACTTGTTTTGCTGCTTTGCATTCTTCCTTTATTTTCATTTTCTCAAAACACAACCCGATGGAAAAGAAGCAGAGGCGAGTTCATTTTTGGATTGGGTTCTACAAATTTTCTTGGTGAATTGGGCGGCGCAAACCGAATAGGAACCAACGGCTTCAGAGATTTGGAATATATTGCAACCCGTCCTTTATTAAATTTGGGGTATTCTTACAAAGTAAAAAAGAATCAGGCCGTTCAGTTCGATGTTACCTATGGTTGGTTGTACGGAGCTGATAAACTCACAAAAGAAATATGCCGTAATAACAGAAACATAACTTTTCGAACCCCCCTTGCCGAAATCTCTGGGAAATACATGTATTTGTTTCAAAGAAAAAGAGAAGGCCACAGGTATAATTTAAGCGGAGGAGGAGGAAGAAGAATCAGGGGTTGGAGAAATATGGAGCGCTCATCCTATCTTTTTTCAGGTTTTGCAGCATTTTGGTTCAATCCTAAAGGATTGTATACAGATGGGTCATGGCATTCTTTAAAACCTTTGAGTACCGAAGGGCAGGGTTTGTATGCAAGCCGCGAACCCTATCATCGGGTTCAATTTGCAATTCCAATTGGTGGTGGGTTTAAATTAAAAATTTCAGACGATTGGTTGGCAGGCTTGGAATTTGGAATTCGTAAAACATTTACTGACTATATTGATGATGTAAGCACAAGCTATCCTGATAACGACTATCTTAAAGACATGAATGGAGAAATGGCAGCCTATTTTAGCGATCCCTCTTTAGGATTAGTGCCGGGTCAGACATTAACCAATCAGCAAAGGGGTGATCCGGGTGATAGGGATGCATACATGTTCATGACAGTAACGATTCGTTATAAAATACCTTATTCAAAGAGATTTTTTGGGATCCCTAAATTTTAACTACGCTTTTCTGATTAAAAATTGTTTGCAAGTTTTTTTTAATGCTGGTTCACTAGTGTCCGGTAAACTTTAAGGCAAATTAAAGGAAAGTACTGTAAATACGAACCTAGTCGCAGATTATTTTTTTTTTCGATTTGAAATTGATTCAAATGTAATTAGAAGATTTGTGAAAAATTGAGGAATAAGGCAGGGGTTGTGTGTTGGCCTGCCTGTTGAACTTCTTTATTACAATGCGAATGCAGAGAATAACAATCTTGTCAGAAACGAATGGAGCACAGCTTCCGAAACAAACAACATTTATTTTGCAATTGAGCGCAGCAAAAACGGCGACACTTTCAAGCAGATCGGAATCGTTCAGGGAGTAGGCAACAACAATACCACACTAAATTATGTTTTTTTATGATGAGCACCCTTTTCAGAATGTTTCATATTATCGTTTGAAACAGGTTGATTTTGACGGACAATATTCCTATTCGCCGATCAGGGCGGTTACTATTTACGAGGGGGAATTGATCTTATTTCCATTTATCCGAATCCGTCCAATGATTATTTATTTTATGAAATAGGAAGCAGTGTAGATGGTCCGGTAAGAGTTATGGTTTATGATGTATTGGGTAGGAAAGTGTTATCGCAGGATGAAACGATAGAGTCAGGGATAGTCACAAGGAAAATAAATGTTGAAGAACTGAACGCAGGAAGCTATTTGTTATAGGTATCGACAACCCATGTAGGAAAAAATTCAAAAAGCATTTGTTATAAAATAAATTTGAAAGAACATTTCTTTTAAATCTATTTAGCGGCAAATTAACAAAATCACTTATTTTTTATTTCAAAAAAAACATTACATTTAATGGCTTTCAATTAAAAGCTTTTCCACAACTTTTTTTTCATGAGCAACTCATTGAGAAAAATGGTGTCTTAGTAAAGAAATCACTAAATCCATAAACGGATGAAAAAGAAAATTACCCTTGTCATTTTTGCAATTCTGCTCGGCTTTGCAGGTGCTCATGCTCAAATCACAGTTACTGGCGGAATGACCGCTACCCAGCTTGCCAATATTTTATGTGGGTCGAATCTGGTTGTCAGCAATGCTGTGCTAACAGGCTCAGCCAATGCTTCCGGTAAATTTACGGCGCTCAACAATAACCTGGGAATGCTGTCCGGTGTAGTCTTATCAACAGGGAATGTCAGTACAGCACCGGGTCCCAACAGCTCGCCTAGCACCTCGCAGAATCTGGGTGTTGCAGGAACTGCTGAGATGACGGCGCTTGCAGGTGCCACATCCTACGACCCTATTGAACTTAGGTTTGATTTTACTGTGCAATCCGATTTTATTCAATTTAATTATCTGTTTGCTTCGGAGGAATACCCTGAATACGCACCACCCAACAATTCTTATAACGATGTGTTTGCTTTTTTCATCTCGGGTCCCGGTATTGTGGGGCAAGAGAATATTGCGCTGGTTCCCAGTACTTCTCTGCCTGTTACGATTGACAATATTAACGCAATTACCAACACGCAGTTTTACGTCAATAATTTAGGAGGGCAGGATATCTCGTTTGATGCATATACAACCATGCTTACTGCGCAAAGAACGGGGCTTACACCTTGTGCTACCTATACACTAAGACTCGTTATTGCTGATGCGGGAGATGCTGCATACAATTCTGCTGTACTCCTTCAGGAGAATTCTTTGATTCAGGGAACGGTTGATGTAGGCGTGAATACCATAAATGCGGATGATATAGCTTTGGAAGGCTGTACCCGAGCCAGTTTTACTTTCTCATTGGATCAGCCTTCTACCGTGGATAAAACTGTCAATTACACCATTGCCGGTACAGCTACCAACGGAATCGATTATTCACATATTGCCAACAGCCTTACCATTCCTGCAGGACAAACTTCTGCTACCGTTTATATTGAAGCCATATCAGATGGCGTTCCCGAAGGGCAGGAAACTGTATATATCATTTACAAACCGGAAGTTTGTGCGCCTTATGATACGGCAAAACTATATATCGACGATGCGCAACCTATTGTTTATACACTGTCGCAGGTGAATCTGGGTTGTTATGACAATTCATCGGGCCAGATCATTGTAAATGCCAGTGGTGGATTTCCACCTTATACCTATGAGGTGAAAGATGCAACAGGAACGATCACAAACTACACAGCAAACCCGATAACAGGGCTTGATGCAGGAACCTACGTGGTTTACGTAATGGACTCATATGGTTGCAAAGCGGAAGCGCTTGTTGTAGGTGGCCTTTTCAATGCTGACACTACATTCCTTCCGGATGGAAGCGGCGTAACTTATACGACTACAATTCCTATCAGTGGCTTTGATGCAGGTGAAACACTCACATCACTCACTATGCTACAGAATATCTGTCTCAATATGGAGCATTCATATATGGGTGATCTGGAAATGCGCCTTCAGTCTCCCGGCGGACAGTCATGTATTCTGAAAGAAGCATACGGCGGTGGAAGCTGCGATCTGGGTGAGCCTATTGCTACCGGACCCATTGATGGTTCTGCCGGATCATTGCTTACCGACCCCGGAACAGGCTATGATTACTGTTTTAATTCGGCTCCTTTTTATGGAACCATGTCGGGTACATCCAATTTGTTTTATCGAAATTACACCGACGGACAGGGACATACTTATTCCGATTATTACCTGCCAGCTGGAAGTTATGTTTCTTATCAGCCATTGAGTCAGTTGCTTGGCTCCCCGCTAAACGGCAACTGGACGATGTATGTTACCGACCATATGTATCTCGATAATGGCTACATTTTCAACTGGACCATTAGTTTTATCGGAGATTTGCCTGATACTATCATCACACTGACACAGCCAGCCCCCATTAATGTCAGCAGCAACGCGACGAATGCAACATGCGGTACTAGCAACGGAGCAATCAATCTTTCCGTTTCCGGAAGTTATCCTCCTTTTACATTCCTCTGGTCGAATTCTGCTACAACCGAAGATATCACCGGCCTTGCAGCTGGAAGCTATACGGTTACTGTTTCTGATGCACACAGCTGTACTTTTATTGATACTTACCTCATCAGTAATACAGGTTCGATGGATGCAATTGCCACAATAACACCCGTTACATGCTCAGGCGGAAGCACTGGTGCGATTGCCATTGCACCCAGCGGCGGAACATCACCTTATACCTACCAATGGAGCAACGGACCTACAACACAGAATATTTCTTCGCTTGCTGCGGGAGCATATACCCTTACAATGACCGATCAGAATTCTTGTGTGATCATTCGTCCGTTTATTGTTACTTCAAACCCTGCCATCGTTATCAGCGCCCCTGTTTTGCAGGATGAAGAATGTGGTACGCACAACGGAGCGATTACCGCCAGCGCTACCGGTGGTTCAGGATCATTCGGATATCAGTGGAGTAACGGAGCAACAACAGCAGCCATTACCGGGCTTTCGGCGGGAAGTTATATCGTTACCGTTACGGATGCATACAGCTGCACAGCAACCCACACTTATACCCTGACAAATGATGTCACCAACTGTGGACAGTATTGTTATCTGGATGCAGTTGCCATTTCAATTACCGATGATCAATGCGGTCATGGAACCGGAGCAATCAATCTGGATGTAACCGATGCTACGCAGCCATACATCGTTCAATGGTCGAACAGTGCAACAACGGAAGATATTTCCGGCCTTGTTCAGGGAACCTATACAGTTACTGTTACAGACGCAAATCAGTGTGTTAAAGTGAAATCATTTGTAGTTGGAAATAATACAGGCACACTTACAATATCCGATTTTGCTGTTGTAAATGAAGCTTGCGGAAACGACAATGGTTTAATTGATATAACTGTGAATGGCGGTGCACTTCCTTATACGTATCATTGGAGTAACAATGCTGCAACGCAGGATGTATCCGGTTTGGCAGCAGGGACGTATTCGGTCAGTATTACAGATGCGAACAATTGCGTTTATACGGCAACTTATACAGTTGTAAATAATGCAGGAACAATTACGGCTACTGCGTCCATCACTCATGAACTTTGTAATCAACATAATGGTTCAATTATTCAAACTGTCAGCGGGGGGTACGGAACACTCACGTATCACTGGAATACAGGATCCGTTCAGCAAAATCTGAACAGTCTTTCTGATGGAACATACACATGCACCATCACCGATGGCGGAGGTTGCCAGCTTATTAAAATCTATGTGGTGAACAGTCTGGCAGGCGCATTGTCGGTCTCAAATATTGCTGTTACCAATGAAATGTGTACGAATGGTCTGGGTGCAATCGATCTTACTGTTACCGGTCCTGCTCCTGTATATGCATGGAGCAATAGTGCTACAACCGAAGATTTATCAGGTCTTTCGGCCGGAACTTATTCCTGCACAGTAACCAATCAGCAGGGATGCATGGTTACTACCGGACCCATTTATGTGTTTGATGCACCGGGAACATTATCCGTTACAACCGATCACATCATTGATGAAGTATGTGGCAATGCAAACGGAAGCGTGACTGTGAATGTTGCGGGAGGGACTACTCCTTATACTTTCCTTTGGTCGAATGGTCATATCAGTGAAGATATTTATTCTCTGCACGCCGGAAATTTCACGCTAACAGTTACTGATGCGAACGGTTGCAAGTTCATATATGATGCTACTGTAAACAATACTCCGGGTACACTTGAAATTCAGAATGCTGTCGTTACCAACGAAACATGCGGAAATGCAAATGGTGCGGTAACATTGACTGTAACCGGTGGAACTACTCCTTATACCTACGCATGGAGCAATGGCCCGGTTACGCAGAACATTACTGCATTACATGCCGGTAGTTATACAGTGACTGTTACTTCCGCCAATGGATGTGTACAATCTACAACAGCCACTGTTTTGAATATTGCTCACAACATGGATCCCACCTGGCAGATTACCAATGAAGTTTGTACCAACGGGCAGGGCGCCATTGATCTTACGGTTACCGGTGGAACATTGCCGTTGACATACCTTTGGTCGAATTCTGCAACTACACAGGATCTGGCAAATCTTTCTGCCGGAAATTATTCCTGCACTGTTACCGATGCTACAAGTTGTAAAATATTTATTGGTCCGATAGCAGTCGGGAACCATGCCACTACATTAAATGCTACTACAGTTGTTACCAATGAAACCTGCGGAAATGACCTGGGTGAAATCAATCTGATACCAACGGGTGGAACGTTACCGCTAACCTATCTTTGGAGCAATAGCGCCACAACGCAGGATCTTACGGGCCTTTCAGCAGGTATGTATTCATATACGGTTACTGATGCAAACACTTGTAAAGTTTTTGGGCAGGCAGTTGTAATCAATAATCCTTCAGGAAACCTTGCGGTAACAATGCTTGTAACCGATGAACAGTGCAACAATGCATCGGGTGCTATTAATCTTACAATAACCGGCGGAACAACACCGATCACGTATTTGTGGACAGGAGGTGCAACCACGGAAGATCGGACTGCACTGGCTTCCGGTAATTACAGTTGTACGATTACGGATAATGCCGGATGCGTGCTTCCGACCGGACAAATCACGGTGGGTGATAATCCCGGAACACTTGAAATTGTTTCCATGGTTGTTACAGATGCAACATGCTCCACTATCAACGGAAAGATTAACCTAACTGTATCGGGTGGAACGACGCCTTATACATTCAACTGGAGCAATGGCTTGCATACCGAAGATCTTACAGCTCTAGCACCCGGAAATTATACCATCACGGTGATTGATGCCAATGGATGTAATGTGAGTGGCTCGGTTGCTGTGAACAGTTCCAACGGATCATTCAGTATTTCAGCTGCCGTTGTTACCAATGAGCATTGTTCCGGAAATGATGGTGCGGTCAATATTACTGTAATAGGTGGAACCACACCATATACATATAGCTGGAGTACAGGCGCAACAACACAGGATGTCTCCGCTCTGACAGCCGGGACTTATTCGGTGTATTTGCATGATAATAGCGGCTGTGCTACGAATGCTTCCTACAATGTGATTAATGAAGGGGAAGGTTTTGGAGTAGCCAATGCAGCTATCACGCATGATGTGTGCGGTTCAGGTTCCGGCGCAATAAATATTACATTAAACGGCGGAAGTTCACCTTTCCTGTATACATGGAGTAACAGTTCATCCACAGAGGATATTGCTTCTCTCACAGCTGGAAACTATACGATCACTATTACTGATGACAATGGTTGTAATACAATTGAAACCTATTCCGTAAATAACACACCGGGCACAATGTCCGCTCTGATCAATTCTTCTAATGAATATTGCGGAAATGGACTGGGTTCTGTAACCCTTACCATGAGCGGTGGTGCGTTGCCTTATAACTATACATGGAACAATGGTTCTACCATAGAAGATTTGTATAATCTGCATGCAGGAATTTATACCGTAACATTTACCGACCATGTAGGATGCGAAGGAGTAAGAACGGATACCGTATTTAATATCACAAACGGATTTGCAGCCAATGTTGCAACAGTTACTCAGGAAACATGTGGTAATGCGAACGGAGCGGTTAATATTAATGTCTCCGGTGGAACAACACCGTATACTTTTATCTGGAGCAATGCTGCTGTTACGGAAGATCTGACGAATGTTGCAGCAGGCAATTATACAGTTACAGTTACCGATTTTGCCGGATGTTCTTTTACATTAAATTCTACTGTTACAAACAATACTGGAACTTTGGCTGTATCATTTAATAATGTTGTTAATGAAAGTTGCGGCGATGGAGAAGGTTTTATTAATATTGAAATCAGCGGAGGTGTTTCACCATATACCTATCTGTGGAGCAACAGTGCCACAACGCAGGATATTATCGGAATACATGGTGGCAGTTATACAGTTACCATTACAGATAATGCCGGATGCAAACTGATCAAAACCTATACTGTTCTCAATGAAAATGACAACGGACTGCAGGCAAACGGAAGTGTAACTGATGCAATTTGTTCCGGTGCCAATGGAAGTGTTGACCTGAGTGTAAGCGGAGGCGTTTCTCCTTTCACCTACACATGGTCGAATTCAACTTCCCTGCAGGATATCAATGGCGTATTGCCGGGAATTTATACAGTTACTGTAACCGATAATCTGGGATGCAGCTCCTACGGCTCATTCAGTGTTGGGCAACAGCAGAACCCGAACCTGGCGTTCTCGACGGTTTATGTAATGAACGATTATTGTTTCAATAACAACGGACAGATTTATTTTGAAGCAACAGGAGGAACTTCCTATACCTATTATTTTGAAGGTGCTCTGGTTCCTTCGAATGATGTGACAGGTCTTTCCGCTGGTTTTTACGAATTCTCTATCATGGATGGTTATGGATGCGTGATCGATTCCTCAGCAACGGTGGGTAACTTCGCACCATTTACAGTGAATCCAACCAACACAGATGAAACCTGCGGCGGCAATAATGGAACAATTGATATCGCGGTTTCTTCCGGTAATCCTACTTATTCCTGGAGCAACGGAGCAACAACGCAGAACCTGACCGGACTTTCTGCAGGAACTTATACCTGCACAGTTACCGATGGTGCCTGCTCGCAAACCATTACTGTTACCATTGATGATGTGTATGACTTCACTTTGTCTTCAGGCGTTACAGCCGATTTTTGCGCAGATACAACCGGCGCAATCGATCTGACACCGGCCGGAGCAGGGCCTTTCACTTTCCTCTGGAGCAATGGAGAAACAACCGAAGACCTGGTTGATCTGATCAGCGGATGGTATCATTGCACCGTGACCAACACGGGAAGCGGATGTATACAGGTGATCGACATTCTGGTTCCCTCATCCTCATCCGGTGTTGCTGTGAACAATACAATACTGCCGGATACCTGTGGTCAGGGACTGGGCAGCGTGGTGAACAACATCTTTGGTGGTTCCGGAAACTACTCATTTAGCTGGGGACACGGACCAGTCGATATGAACCTCGACAGTCTGGCTGCCGGTGATTATACATTCACAGTGATTGATAATACTGACGGATGTTCTTATGTTGCTTATATTACTGTTCCCAATATAAATGCATTTACGATCACTTCAACAGGAATTGTCGATGCCAGTTGTGCAACTTGCGCAGATGGCTCAGTCAATCTTACTGTCGTTGTTAATCCTGCATTGACTGGAGAAGTGATGAGTTACAACTGGAGTAATTCTACAACGAATGAAGACCTGTTGAATGTTGTTCCGGGAACTTACACAGTAACAGTATCCTCATCCAGCGGCTGCGATACAGTGATGACATTTGTTGTTAACTTCTACACATCAGCCATAACAATGCCTACCGATGCAGCCGTTATGAATGTATTTCCGAATCCTGCATCCGATCAGGTAACAATCGATTTCCGTTTGCCCGGAACCGACAATGCTACGATCATGATTTACGATTACAACCAGAAGCTTGTATATAATGCAGCGCTCACTGCCGAAGGTAAGCATGTGATCAACAGCTCGGGCTTTGCCCAGGGCGTGTATCATGTGTTGCTAACAAGTGACAAACACAACCTCCACAAAAAGTTGGTAATTGTGAGATAAGGCAGGAGATACTTAAAATGAAAAAGCGAAGTCTAATGCAGCTTCGCTTTTTTATTGATGTATTGCTTGCTAATGCCCGAGACTTGCTTTTCGGTGGCGAATTAACTCACTGCCGTTTAAATTATTATTTCTCTGTCTCACGAGCCAAGCCCCGCCAATGAAAGCAGAAGCCTGTTATAGGCTACCCTTATGTCTTTCCGCATTTTATTTCTAAAATTTCTGTCATTGTGCAATAATTTTCCCTGAAGATATAAATACTTTTTTATTATTGACTTGATAGAAGTAAATACCGCTATTTAAATTTAATTTTATTGTTTCCTGTTTATTCTTAAAAGTTTTTTCAAAAATAACATTACCAAGCATATCAATTATATTCAATTGACAATCATTTTCCGGGAATTGAATACTTAATGAGTTATTAAAAGGATTTGGATAAATAAATACATTTCCAATTATATCTTTATTCACATGTACATTTGTTGTAATGCAGCCATTCATACAATTATTTGCAGATAAAAAAAGTGATTGTGCTGTCGAGTTCATATTAGCATAAATAATATCTGGCGAATAAACTTGTAGATAATTCATTTGATAGCTCCCGACTGCTCCATTACCAAAAGTATTACCACATGCAGTACTGTCAAAATATACCCGAAGCACTTTTTTTATTGCAGTATCAGGAGTAATTGCAGAACAATAAGTACTAAATGGGAAGGTAACACAGCTATCACATCCCATCATATTAGGACTAGTCGAAGCCGGCATCGCAAATTGAGAACCGCCTATAATATTATTCAGGGTTAATTCCTTTACCTTAATTACATCATTAGGGTAATTATTGCAAGCCACTAATCCACTCGTCTGAACCCCTTTACTATTATTTAACAGAGTTACATTCTTATAAAATTCTAAAATTGTATCTCTTGCTGCAACTGATGAATATGAGGGGAAATTAATTAAAGCATTTGCCATTGTAACTACTAATGTTTTACCTGTAAATATGGTATCGTAAAATTGAATGGCGTTTGCCCATTCTTCTACAAAAATTAAATTTGAATTTCTATGTGGATTAAATATTGGATAAAATAAATTGATAACATTTCTCCATCTCGGCCAGTCATAAAATTCAGGCATTGTCATTTCGCATGAAACAGATGTTGGGCCACCAACAGCAATAGATACGATTGTAGAACTCCCGTTATATTGCAAAGCTAACGCTGTAAGAAAATTGTGCCACTTCTGTTTATATAATGAATCCCATGGAAGAGGAAACCATAGCGTATCGCCACTATCAATACCATATGGTACTTTCATTTTAAGCTTTCCGCAAAAAGATGGAATAGGAGGTGGGGAAATTAAGTCGTCTTCACATGAGTCAATTTGATTTAAAACCCAATCAGGTGTATAAAATCCGGGAACTATAATTAACTGAACTGTCTTATTCAATGCAGATGCGCGTGAAATAGCGTCATTGATTTTTAAAAAGTCGTAATTCCCTTCTGACTGCTCAACATCTCTCCATCGCTGTCTTATTGTTATGCCGCACACTGCTGGGTTTGCAAGCACCTGGTTAATCACAGTTGTGTCATAGCCATACTCGTCAGCAGCGATTACTGCATAAATACCTCTCGGTTCAATTGTTTGTGAGGTTGCATTAAATGATGTTATTAAAATTACTGTTGCAGTAATTGAGAAAACTTTTAAAATATTTGTTTTCATTATTTGTCAATTATTGTTTCTGTCAAGTCTTTAAGGGTTGCCGATAACGTAGGAAGCTACACGCAGGGGCGGATTGCGGGCGATTTCCTGTCCTCCGACACGAAAGTTTGAGCGGGGAAGAATATTTGAATTACCTTTGAAGTCATTATTGCATATAGCCTTTGTTAGCGGTTAGGGCTTATTATTTTCCATTTAATTTTTCAATTGCTTCTCGTCTATTTTTAACTTCCAATATTTTGTAAATGTTATTAATGTGTGTCTTTACAGTAGATAAAGATACAAATAGTTTCTCGGCAATTTCCTTATTGCTTAATCCACTAATTATCAATTCTAATACTTCAATTTCTCTTGTCGAAAGCAAATTTTTGAAATCTGATTGTTCTTTGGTTTCAACATTTCTTGTGTATTCTGAAAGAATATGCTGTCGTTGTTTTTCTATTTCAAGTTTTAGCCAATACCGGACAGCAAAAAACACAAACAATAACAACAACATTGGAATGATGGGATATTTCTGCCAAAACCATAAGAAAGTTGTTCCTTCAAATGAAAATCCGATTGAGCATAATGTCAATAGAATGCTTAAAGCTATTAGTAATTCTTGTTTGCGTTTTGCTGTCATTCCGATTTCAAAGATTAGAATTTTCTTTCAATTTCTGTGCGAATAACAGTTTTCCAAGCAATACACCTGCTATTGCCCACGAAAGTAATGAACTCGTGTATTTGTTCAAAATTAAAAAGTAAACTCCATTTTCGTTAAAAGTAAATGTTAATGGAACTAACACATAAAGAACTAACAATCCTATCAGTTTATTTCTGCTCAGACTGTCTTTTATGAAAAGTAATAAAAGCAATGTAGTTGCTTGTCCTCCCCAAATTAAATACTTAAACTCTGTTTCAAGTAGCAGTTGTATTCCATTATCTGAAAAAGAGAAAGTCAAGGGTATAAATCCGACTAATATAGTTAAGCCGAACAGAAATCCCGAAATTGATTTTTTTGCGTTCATAGCATTGTAGTTTTAAGTGAAACGATGTGCAAAAATACTTTCGGTAGATTCCATTGTCCAAATTTAGTGGGGTGGATTAAGGGTTGAATGTCAGATGTAAAATTTAGTCCATCCTGTGTTTGCGTTGTCTTCATAGCTTGACCGCTAACGTTTTGCAGCTACCCGAAGGGCGGGACTTTTACCACAAAACTTGATTTGAAAAACTAATGTTTCATTCGCCACAAAACTGTCTTTGGAACACGACCGCGAAGCAGCACGCAAGTAAACCCCGCCTTTTGGGTAGGTGCTGTTTTGGGCTGCTTTTCTTTCTGTCAAAATATTTTCCACCATTTCTTCTCGTCCATTTCTTTGTCCAAGTGCTTGTCCAAAGTAAGCGTTTTAATTTTTGTCAAGAATTTATAATTGTCAGGCAAATGTTTGATTGGATTGGAATAAAAATTTAGGTCGTTTAAATTCATTTCTGCCAACCATTCGGGAATTGCTTCAAACTCGTTACTCCATAAAGTCAATTCTTTCAGGTTAGAGCAACCCGTCAACTCGTAAGGCAATGATTTAAGTTTGTTGTTGCCTAAATGTATATATTGCAATTTTTTTAGTTGACCGATTTCTTTAGGTAATTCTTTTATTTGATTTCTTCCGTTTTCATAATTACCGATTTTCAATACTCTCAAACTATTCAGTTGTCCAATTACAGATGGAAGTTCTGTTATGAAGTTGTTATACAAATGAAGTTCTTCTATGTCTTTAAGTTTTCCGATTTGATTTGGAAGAACCTTAATTATGCAATTGTCAGCACTTAAAAATTTAAGTTTTTTCAATTTAGAAATGCCGTCTGGTAATTGCTCAATTTTACAATTGTCAAGTTTTAGCGTTTCAAGATTGTCAAGTTGAAAAATACAGTCTGGAAGTTCTGTCAGTTTTGTTGAGCTAACGTCTAAATATTTGAGGCTTATTAATTGTCCTAAAGTTGACGGCAGACTTTTTAAAGCAGTTCTTGAAAGGTCTAAATATTCAAGATTTTTGAGGGCTGAAATCTCGTCTGGAATCGTTTCAAATAAATTCGGATTTAACCAAACGTCCCAAGAACCAGTATTTGTCGAAAGGTCAAGCCAGACAACATCTGTCTGTCTGAGAATTTCTGTCGGAAATGTTTTTAAGTCTTTTGAAGTATAGTCAAGTTCTTTCACTGTCGTCTTTTAAAGTTGTCCATAACTTGTTTCTCGCTTCATCTTTGTGGTGACCTATTCACTGTTTTTATGTAGACCCACCCGTGCTGGTCGGGCAGACAGCACACCTTATTTCCACACTATTCTATACAAATGTATAACAGAGTCACCTGATCCTGTCCACCGCTCTCACCTTCTCCTCATCCTTCCGTATCGCCCGTGTTGCCATAAAAACAAGTAAAAACGAAACGGCCGGGAAAATAATACCGTAGCTGTATGCCGGTGTGGTTCCCATCGGCGTGTTGAAAATTAAATCGGGATAAACAAAAATCAAAAGTACAAGTTCAATAAAAAGAAGAATGAAAAGAATTTTGCAAAGCATAAGCTGTTTCATCCTGCTTTTATAAAGGAATATTATAATGAGTGCCAGCAGTGCAGATATTCCGGCAATAGCAGCCAGGGGAATAGAATTGATAAATTCGCCGGTTAAGCGCGAAATGCCAAGTATTGAATAAACAGAGCCATCCTCATACAATCCCATCGGCAGGAAAAATGAAAGCGTGCTGAAAACGGCAATCAGCAAAAGGTAGATCGATTGTATTCTTTGTATCATAAGAAATGTGTTTGTGCAAAAATAATGATTTTCAAATCGCTGCCCTTCTTTGATTTCTTTAAATTTATGGTAAAAACCAGTTTCTCTGTAAAAATAGCCGATAGCATAGTTTTTTTTCAAAAAAAAAGCTTGTTTTAAAAAAAAGGTGTATTTTTGAGTTCTGATTTAAGAAATACGTATCCGTATTTTCTTCAAGCAATGGATAATTTGAAGGGGATTTTTTCTGATCTGCAGAGAGATTTTCAATTAATTTTTTAAAGAGAAAAACAAACCAATTTTTTTATATGTACGATATTATTGAGCTGAATGCAAAGCTTCTGCCCGAATTGAAGGAGATCGCAAAATCGATGGATGTGCAGAAGTACGAGGCGTTGAAAAAACAAGAAATTATTTATGCCATTCTGGATGCACAGGCTGCCAATCCCGGCACGCCTATGCCCGTTTCTGAAAAGCGACATGACAACAAAAACCAAAGGCAACGCAAACCTTTTAAAAAGGAGCCTCAAAAAATTAAAATTATGAACGAAGAAACTACAGACATCAAGGATGATTCTTTTCTTGCTGAAAATCTTCATACGCCGCAGGAAGAAATTATTGTTCCTCCTGTAAGCGAAGAAAAAAGTTTTACAGGTGAACTCTGGCCCGTCACTGAGCCCGTGGTTGCCGAAGAAACGAATGTTAATTCTGAAGTAGTTCCTGTTGAAAATCAATCCGAAAATAACACAGCTCCTCAGCAGGATATTCCGCTGGAAATTGTAAATCCTTTTGGAGATGTGGTCGACAAAGTTGTTCCTGCCGAAAATCAGGAAAACCAGAATGCAGAACGCCAGCAAAAGGAACCTTATAAACCCAAGTACATCGAACGCAAGGACAGGGAAAAAGACAAAGAGCCCGCTCCAAATGGCGTTGAAAATGAAGTTCTGGTAAATACCGAAGGTGTGCTCGAAATCATGCCCGATGGCTTTGGTTTCTTACGTTCCTCCGATTACAATTATCTCAATTCACCGGATGATATTTATGTTTCCCAGTCGCAGATCAAATTGTTTTCTCTGAAAACAGGGGATACTGTTAACGGACAGATACGCCCGCCCAAAGAAGGAGAGAAGTATTTTCCGCTGGTGAAAGTAGATACTATTAATAATGTGTCGCCTGCGCAAAATCGCGACCGTATTCCTTTCGATTTTCTAACACCCATGTTCCCGATTGAGAAATTCAATCTGACCGGGCATCCCGAAGATGATGTATGCACACGTCTGATTGATTTGTTCACACCCATCGGAAAAGGCCAGCGCGCGCTGATTGTTGCCCAGCCTAAGACAGGGAAAACAACATTGCTGAAAAAAATTGCCAATGCTATTTCATGGAACAATCACGAAGCAAACATAAACATAATTCTCATCA
>JAZDMK010000178.1:0-14659 GCA_043800975.1 Bacteroidota bacterium
AACAATAGTCATGAATAGGGTTGTATCGTAGGAACAGCCAAATGCATCATACAAAGTTATCGTATATGAAAAATATCCGCCAGTATCAGGAACAACCAGAATCGAAGAGTCCAACTGCTGATAAATGAATGGGCCGCTCCATGCGATGGAATCGATTGGCACACTATAGCCCCAGCCAACTGGAAGAAGACTCGGATCAAGGTTTAAGGTCCAGTTGAAAATATATCCGTTATCACTACCGTAGTCATCACAAATTTTAATATTCCACGTCCCGTTCAACGGACATCCAATCAAGCCTGCAAAACTATTGTCAGGTGTGATGTAGCCGGTGTGAGTTTGCTGATTGGTAGAATCAATCGGGCTTGCACCACCATCTAAAGAAGTAAGATTACCACTTTGAGGATAAATCATCGACCAGCAATAGTTCCAGCCAACACCAGGCAGGTTCTGAGCCGGATCACATTCATCTGTACCATCATAACTGTGGTGGCTTGTTCCCCCCAAAGGCTCACCCATAAATGCACCGCCCGAATGTGTATTCGGATCAAGCATCACCTGTTGCCCGTTGGGACAGATAATCCAGAATCCCAAGTCTCCAGCAAAAGAATGTTCCATATTAACGCAAATGGAGAGAATGTCAGTAGCTGCAGAAATGGTAGCACCCGGAGCAAATACGTTAAAAGTTACTTCTGTATTATAACATTGCGTGGCACAATAAGGACCATCAGGCAAAAACATTGTACTGTCGAAGCTCTGACTGGCAGAATGATGAAAATTGATGGGTGTTATTACAATCGTAGAACTGCCCGCATATCCTGTGCTGATTTCAATTGTATCTGTACTTGAACAGTAATTGGGTATGGGATGAATTACCCCGAATGGATTTGCTGAGATACGAACCCTGAAGTTACAAAGGTTCCAGTTATCACAACCTTGTTGATCGACAACATGAAGAAAAACATCGTACCCTTGAACGAGATTATACTTATGACAGATTACTCTGCCTGTGTCGATGGTTCCATCACCCAGATCCCAAATAAAAAGGGTATTGGATGCCAACTGACTGTAGAGAATATTATTTTGTGGAAAAGCGATTGCGCTTGTATCGGCAACAAAACAAACCGAGTCGCCAAAGCAAATGTCAACGTAATTACTATCACTAGGAACAGGCGACATATTGTTTAAATCAGCACCGGCGATTACTTTCTGACACATGGGTTCGCACATCAGCGAAGCAAACCATCCATCTCCATTTACAGCACCACCATCCGATTTAAACTGAAACGTGATATCTCCACTTGCATTATAAATGGATGCCTGAACCTGATTGTTAGGTGTAATCAGCGGATTATTGTTGTTGTATTTCCCGATTACAGGTGCTGCTGTTGTTGATCCATCATATGCAATAAGTGTGTCGGACGGGTCTATGTCAAACAAATTAAAATTTACCCGAATATGTGTATACACACCACTGTTGGAGTTAAAAGTCATTGTGAAATTCTCACCAGAACTATATGCACCACCACCGCCACCGCTATCGAAGAAATCTCCGGCGCATGTGGTGACAGTACCACCAGCACTGATCAGGTATGTCTGACTATAAGCTTTCCCGCCGGCAATAAGCAACAGGAATGCAAACAATAGGATAAGGCTTCTTCTCATGATCATTCTGTTATTGAATGTTATTTGTTTTCTTGTAAGAGTTGTATTCCATGATAACGTTTTCTTTTGGATAGAAAATTACAGCAATGCCCGCTTCCTTCCAGATGTATGTAACAAACTTTTTCTGCTCCTGTTTGAAATCATATTTCATTATGTTTATTGAGGATGCTGAGGCAGTTTTGGGATCAGCATTGAAGTATTGCGTTTTTCCGGATGAATACTCGGACTTCATTTTTACCTGATGTATATCAGTGCCAACAATTGGTTTCTCGCTTTTTAACGAAGTGATGTAAAAAGATTTATTCAGTATAAAATTGTAATAACTTACAAGATCAGGCTTTGAAGTTTGCATTTCAGTCAGGGAGGCCGCATCAAAACATTCTGAGAGACGTGGGTCTGGCATTACGGTTTTCTGTGCCATTCCAGACATAAAAGTACCGGAAAATAAGACGATTAACATAATACGAATGAGGAAAGATGGCTTGGTCATAGGTCTCATAATTTATTTGCTACAATAGTAAAAAAAAAAACAATACAAATAGTAGGGAAAATTCCCTATTTCGTAGACACTTTTTTTTTGTGAAGGTTGCTTTCACAATACAAGTAACTTGCTAATAAGAAAAAATTATTGCAATATCTGGATATTAAATCTGTATTTAAACACTGTCACTAACTCCAGTGTTTTTCAAAAAGAGAGAAAATGCAATTTCTATTTTCGGATAATAAGTTTTTTTGCGATGCTAGTTTTATTTGTAGATAATAATACCTGATAGATTCCAGCAGATAATGAATGAATATCCATCACCTGAAAAGATCCTCCCTGAATCTGGGTTTCAAGCAAAGCACGGCCAGTCAAATCACAAATCTGAATTTTTATCTTTTCATATTCAGGATAAAAAACAGTCAGGCTTTCATTGGCAGGATTAGGATACAGAAGAAAAGCTTTATCTGCGTTTTCAGGTACAGAAGCACAGTTGGCATAGGTAATTGAAATAGTTGTATCATAATTACAACCAAATGAATCATAAAAAGTAAGGCTGTAGGGGTAGGTGCCGGGTGTTATAGGTACAACAAACATCGAAGTGTCGGTGGTTTTGTAAATAAAAGGGCCGGTAATATCCATTGAGTCGATCTCAACCGTATAATTCATCGGAGTATTGTAACCGTTTCCGAAATCAATACCCCATTTAAAAAGCCAGCCATTATCGACAGCATAGTCATCGCAAATTTTTAAAATCCACTGACCATTCATAGGGCATCCTATCAATGATGTAAAGGAAACGTCGGGAGTCAGATAGTTGTTGTTACTGAATACATCCGTTGAATCTATAGGGCTGTTACCTATGTCAAGATATGAAAGGGTTCCCTGCTGGGGGTAAACTTCGGACCAGCAGTAATTCCAACCGGTTCCTGAAAGATTAAAGGCCGGGTCGCATTCATTGGCACCGTCATAGGTATGATGATTTATTCCACCCATGGGCTCCCCAAGATAGGCTCCTCCGGAATGGTTGTTGGGATCCAGCATTACCTGCTGACCATTGGGGCAGGTGAGCCAGAATCCGAGATCGCCCGCAAAAGAGTGTTCCATGGTAATGCAGAGCGCCGGGATATCAAAAATGCTTGTAATAATCTGACCGGGAGTGAAATTAGTGATTACTGTGTCAAACTCCAAACACTGAGTAGGGCACGCAGGTCCATCAGGAATAAACATGGAAGAATCAAAAACCGTACTTGTAGCAGTAGCATAAGTGTGAGGAAAAACCCTGATCATGCTGTTGGGTCCAAAGGTGACTTCGGTTGTGTCTGTGGAAGCACAAATTTGTGGAAGTTGCGATACATCTGCTGTTGCATCACCAGATACAAGTACGAAAACCACACAAAAATTGCCGTTGTCACAGCCATAGGTGTCGGTAATGTTTAGTATAGCAGTATAAGCAATGGATAAAGGGAAAGAATGCCAGACTGTTTTTCCAGTCTGTTGGGTGCCGTCGCTGAAGTGCCAGGTGAAAATGCAGTTGGTACTGTCTTGATGATAAACAGCATCGTTCTCTGGAAAGGCCTGTGGGCCTGTTTCAGCAACAAATTTTACATTCTGACCGGGACAAACCTCTATTACATTGTTATGAAAAGCAGGGATAAATTCACTACTGTCAGGCAAAGCAACAATCTGCTGACAATTTGCAACACATTCCACTTTTGCCAGCCATCCGCTGCGGGTAACAACATTATCAGATACAAAATGAAATGTGATTTCACCAGTAATATTTGATGTGGATGCTTGCACCGAATTCCCGGGTAAAGACAATGGATTCGTGTTATTGTATTTCCCGATCAGCGGTGATAAAGTTGAATTTCCGTCATAAATATAAAGCGTATCGGAAACATCAATGTCAAAAGTCATAAACGAAAAGCGCATCCTGGGATTTGAAAAGGGAGTAGCAGATTTAAACGTGAAAGTGAAATCCTCATTGTCATTATAATTTCCGGAAATGCCCGCGTTACTGTCGAAAAAAGTGCCAGAGCAGGTAGTTGCCGAATCTCCTGTGCTGATAAGAAATGTTTGTGCATTGAGCGAAAGTGAAAACACGCAGATCAGGAAAAGAAATATATGTTTTTTCATAAATAGAATTTTAATGAAGACGAACAAAATACTTTTCTGTTGCTTCCAATTTTTAAAAGAGACTATCACAGGTAAAGATAATATTTTTTTCATTCAAATGGAGTTTCTAAATTAGCCGAAAATATTCCATCATGTTATTACGTCGTAAACCTGTAGACCAGATTCTTAAGGAATCAGAAATTCAATCAGAAGGTGGAAACAGATTAAGAAAATCTCTTGGCCTTACCGACCTTACCGCTTTGGCTATAGCGGCCATCATCGGAGCAGGAATTTTTAGCACCATTGGAAACGCATCCTTCGATGGCGGTCCTGCTGTTTCTCTTATGTTTGTATTTACTGCATTAGCGTGTGCATTTTCTGCTTTGTGTTATGCTGAATTTGCATCACGTATTCCGATCAGTGGCTCTGCCTATACTTATGCCTATGCCTCACTCGGCGAAATTATCGCATGGATTATTGGCTGGGATCTGATCATGGAGTATTCTGTGGGGAACGTTGCTGTTGCGATTTCTTGGAGCGAATATTTTACAGGCTTGATGCATGGCCTGGGCGTGCACATTCCGGAATTCCTTGCTTCCAATTATGCCTCCGCAGCCGATGGCTTTAAACAGGCAACACAACTAATGAAAGATGGAAGCGTATTTGCCGACCTTCCTGTGCAGATGAGAGATGGTTATATGGCCTGGACAACAGCTCCGCAAATAATGGGTTTTCGCATCATTGCTGACATTCCCGCATTCGCCATTGTTGTTTTAATTTCTTCTATTGTTTACAGAGGAATTCGTGAAAGTAAAACGGCAGGAAATATTTTTGTACTGATCAAACTTTCTGTAATACTTGCTGTGATTGCTATTGGTTCTTTTTATGTGAACACCGACAACTGGTCTCCTTTTGCACCTAACGGACTGGGCGGTGTATTGAAAGGCGTATCCGCTGTGTTTTTTGCTTACATCGGCTTTGACGCTATTTCTACAACTGCCGAGGAGTGCAAGAATCCGCGCAGGGACTTGCCGCGTGCGATGATTTTATCTTTAATTATCTGCACGGTTCTTTACGTTGCAATCACGCTTATCTTAACAGGAATGGTGCATTATAAAAATCTGAATGTAGGTGATCCGCTTGCTTTTGTTTTTGCTGAAGTAGGACTGGACTGGATTTCAGGAATTGTTGCCATGAGTGCGCTGGTTGCCATGGCAGGCGTGTTACTGGTTTTTCAGGTAGGACAGCCACGCATCTGGATGAGCATGAGCCGCGATGGCTTGTTGCCGAAAAGATTTTCATCCATTCATCCTAAGTTTAAAACACCTGCATTTTCAACCGTTATCACCTGCATCCTTGTTTCTATTCCTTCTCTTTTTCTGAGCCTTGATTTTGTAACTGACATGACAAGCATAGGAACTCTGTTCGCATTTATTCTTGTCTGCATGGGTGTGTTGATGATGAAAGACGCTCCGGGAGAAAAACCAAAATTCAAAATCAAATATGTAAATTCCCGTTTTATTCTTCCTGTGTTGTATGCCGCAGCTATTTCGGCTGTAGTAATTGCAAACAGAAACGGCGTTGTTGATTTTTTTGATTTCACCACTGTAAATGCAGATGAAACCTACTGGGAAATGATCGGGAGCAAGATTCCAATCTTGTCGTTTTTATTGTTTTCATTGATTTTTCTTTACTTATCCATTAAAAAGAAATATTCGCTGGTACCTGTTTTGGGACTATTGATCAACGGATACCTGGTCACAGAATTAGGTGTAATCAACTGGATCCGTTTTCTCATCTGGATGGCAATCGGGCTTGTTGTATACTTTTTATTCGGGATGAAAAACAGCAAGCTGGCAACTCGTTTTATGAATAAACAAAAGACAAAAGATAAGTGAACTTCAACGTTATGAAAATTCATTATCTTTGAAGCACTCTTAAAAAGTTTTTATTTTGAAAAGTAAAGTTTTTTTTCTAGCCATAATCGTGGGAATGCTTGTTCTCGCGCTGAGTCATTGCAAAAAAGATCCGCTGGATGTTTCGGATGATTATCAGCCTACACCATACAACATTGATATTCCGAAATACTTTCCCACGCAGTTGATCATTCCGGAAGATAATCCAATGACAGTGGAAGGTGTTGAATTGGGACGTTATCTTTTTTATGAAGGCCGCATTGCAGGAAGAACAGATACATTGATGAGTTGCGGCACCTGCCACTTTCAGCAGTATGCTTTTGAAAACGGAACCGGCTTTGGATATGGTGTTACCGGAATTAAAACACCGCATGTTATGCTCCCTTTATTTAACCTTGTGTGGAACCCGAATAACATTTTATGGAACGGGAAAGTAAAGTGGCTGGAAGATTTAACGTGGATGGGGATACACGCTCCGCATGAAATGAAAAGCGATACAAACCGCGCCAAAGCCTTGTTGCAGAGCATTCCTTTTTATCCACCCCTGTTTAAAAAGGCATTTGGTTCCGATATTATTACTGCAAAAAATATGGGCAGAGCGATAGCACAATTTATGAGAAGCATGGTTTCAGCCAACTCGAAATTTGATCAGTGGCTGCGTGGAGAAACGTCACTGACTGCTTCTGAAATGAGTGGCTATAATATTTTTAATACAGAAACCGGCGACTGTTTTCACTGCCACGGAACCATTCTGTTCACTACAAATTTGTTTTATAACAATGCAAAAGATTCCATTTTTAATGACAGTACTTCGTTGAAAGACCGTTATTCGATAACACATGACCCGCAAGATATTGGTGCGTTTCGTGCACCATCACTACGAAACGCAGAATTGACGGGGCCTTATATGCACGATGGTCGTTTTGCAACATTAACAGATGTAATTAATTTTTACAGCGAAGGTTTGATCTGGTCACCTTATGTGCATCCGTTTATGAAAAAAGTAAATGATGGCGGCATACAACTTACACTTCAGCAAAAGGCCGACTTGCTTGCGTTTCTGAAAACATTAACCGATCAAACTTTTATTAATAATCCCGATTATATATCCCCTTTTTAAAATAAATTATGGCGAAAATACTGATTATAGATGATGAGAAAAGCATTCGCAAAACACTGCGCGAAATTCTAGAATACGAAAGTTATGAAGTTGCAGATGCTGAGAATGGAATGGAAGGCTTGGAGATTCTTAAGAAAAGTGAATTCGACATGATTCTTTGCGACATTAAAATGCCCAAGATGGACGGCATTGAAGTGCTCGAACACATTTTAAAAATTACTTCCGACACACCGGTGGTTATGATATCCGGACATGGAAATATTGATACCGCTGTGGATGCAATCAAGAAAGGTGCGTATGATTTTATTCAGAAGCCGCTTGATCTGAACCGCCTGCTGATCACTGTCCGCAATGCAATGGATAAAACGACACTGATCAATGAAACCAAAGTACTGAAGAAAAAAGTAAGCAAAGCTTATGAAATGGTGGGCGATAGTGCTGAGATCAAAAAGGTAAAAGAAATGATCGAACGTGTTGCGCCTACTGATGCACGCGTGATGATTACTGGTGAAAACGGAACCGGAAAAGAACTGGTTGCACGCTGGCTGCATGAAAAAAGCAATCGTGCGGGTGCTCCTTTTGTTGAAGTTAACTGTGCTGCGATTCCATCCGAACTGATCGAAAGCGAATTGTTCGGTCACGAAAAAGGATCGTTCACTTCTGCTATCAAACAACGCAAAGGAAATTTTGAGCAGGCACATAGCGGCACATTGTTTCTGGATGAAATTGGCGACATGAGCTTATCGGCACAGGCCAAGGTGTTGCGTGCACTGCAGGAAAATAAAATTATGCGTGTGGGTGGCGAAAAAGATATTTCAGTTGATGTACGTGTGATTGCTGCGACCAATAAAAATCTGAAAGAAGAAATTGAAAGAAAAGCTTTCCGCGAAGATTTATACCATCGTTTGAGTGTTATAGTCATTCGTGTTCCTACGCTGAACGAACGCAAAGATGACATTCCGATACTGGCTGATTATTTCATGCGTGAAGTATGCGATGCACAGGGAAGGCCGCATATTGCTTTCACAGAAAAAGCGTATGCAGAGTTGCAAAAAATTCAGTGGACAGGAAATATCCGCGAGCTGCGCAATGTTGTGGAACGTTTGGTTATTCTGTGCGACAAGAATATTACTGATAAGGATGTTCAGGCTTTTGCGAGCCGATAAAATCATCGTACATTAATTTTTATTACCTTTGCTATCCCTTATTTCCTCGGGGCTGACCGGATTTGACAGCAGGGTCGGTGGGGATGTAAGCATGCCGGGCGTTGTGAAAGTGACCCGTAAAACCCAATTCTCACGCCAACAACTGGCAACAATTACGACTACGCTCTCGCCGCTTAATTTAATATTAAGCCGAAGCTGTTCCACACAAAACCATCACAGGCGGTGTTGTGGTTAGGAGCATCGCAAAAGCCGGTGTAAGCTCTGCAGGGTCCTGATGCAGGGTCGACAATTAAAGGGAATAAGGATGATGTTGGATCGGCTTTTGCCTGCCTCATTTCGAAAATTAAAGAAAGCCTAAGCATGTAGAAAGCATTTTTGTCGCCTGTATGGACGAGGGTTCGACTCCCTCCAGCTCCACATCAACGCGCCCTTCCGCCCGAAGGGCGTTTTTTATTTCTTCAGATGTCGTTGAAAGCTTGCTTTCATAAGACAGAGGAAGAAATAAAAAAAGGAGCGGGCTTTGCCCGCGCAAGGGCGCGTGATGTAAGGCCCCCCACCCGGGATCATGAGCCAGCGAAGCTGGCGAATACCAAAAAGAACAAGGAGCAAGGAACAAGGAACAAGGATCTGAGAAGTTATTCCTGACGGCGAAGCCGGCGAATACCCCACAAAATTCATGCTTGATGTCAGATGTAAAATGTCAAAATGAAAATACAGATGAAGCACACAATACAAACGTGTACGAACCCAGAATGTGTTTTAATCTTTGGGTGTGTATTGACTTTAATTTACACAAACTTTAGGAGATTTGAATATTGTATTTGTACCTTTGGAACCTAAAAATGATCAGGTATGAAAAAAATAATATTCCTTTTATTACTTTTTTTGTCAGATTTTTTAAATGCACAAAACAATTGTGGCAATTTTATTGTTGAGTTTTACTACATTGATCCACTCATGATCACCCAAAAGAAAATCACGAAAATGATTTTCACCACAAAATCAAAAGCAACAGGGCAAATGAGCAAAACGCTTTACCTAAATAGCAAGGGGCAGAAATACAAAATCGGATACAAAACCAAGGAAACGGGTCTTTATTATAATTCATTCGACAGTACTGAACTCTGTGATTATTTTTGTCCTGTAGAATCCAATGCGGATATTGAATGTGATAATAATCTTAAAACACTATTTGCGAAAGATCAGGCCCGAAATCTCGATCATTTTTTTTCGTATGATGCCAATGGAAGATTAAAGACTGAAAGATGGGAACTGAAAAATGGTACGGCTCTCGAAAGAAACTATTTTTATAATACATCGAACCTGCTGGATTCTACATATATCGTTACAACCAGCAAGGGCGACACGGTAAACAGAGAATATCAGAAATTGAAATACCTCAATAATCAGCTTGTTTTCTCAGGTCACTATGTTGTCATTGGGTATGGTCGGGGGAATTATCTTTATACCTGTGTGTGTCCTGTGTATTACAAATACAATAAGAATGGACTGATAAAGAAGTACTACAGTAGAGGAAGAGAAAAAATGAAATGTGAAATAGAATACTACTCAGGTAGGCAAAAGCTAAAATGAGCTTTTTTACTTTAATGGAGTGGGCAATTTAAATTTTATCTGCAGACTGACGTGTATTCACTGCAGGCAATTCTATCTTGTTCGTGAGCGTTATTAATTCGTACATTTTTTTGCTTTACAAGGTATGCGCAACATTTATCTATGTGTTTTCATTTACAATAACCCAGACTTATCAGATTTTGTATTGCTCAGGAATACTATTTTGAAGTTTTTATAATTTAGGTTCTCACTCGAATCCCTAATCATGTTTCATGTCAGATATTAAATGTAAAAATGAAGATACGAAAGTGTGCACGCGCAACGCAGGCTAGAACCCCCTCAGCCCGGCTGACATCTCCCCTAAGATTTTAGGTGGAGTTAAGATGTGTTGCCGAGCAACGATTGGTTCGCGCGCGAACGTCAGGCGTTTTTCGTTTGTAGACGTTCCAAGACGTGAAGACTTGGAACGTCTGGTTTGGCTTTCGTTTTTTACACAATAATATTTTCTATATTCGCATTTAAACAAATTTTTGTCAAATCTAAAAATTGAATAGCATGAAAAAACTACTGTTACCCCTGCTCGTAGCTTTTGCAGTATCACTTGTATCCTGTGGTGGCGAGAAAAAAGAAGAGAAGAAAGTGAATGAAGATTCAATCAAAGTAGCAAAGGAAAAAGCCAAAGATGATTCGATCAAAGCAGCTACTGCCAAAAAAGAATCGGAAGCAGATATGGATGCTTCATACCTGAAAGACGAAAAAGGACAATGGGTTGTGAAAGCAACTGCAAGTACCACTTATGCAAGTAAAAAAGGAAAAGCCCCCTGGTCACCCGAGCAAATGATCGGAAAACCGGATGTTCAGAAATACGGAGATAACCAGAATGCATGGGCATCGAAAGAACGCGACGGCGGTATGGAATGGGTGAAGCTTACTTTTGAAAAAGAAGTAAACGCTACCGAAATTCGCATTAAGGAAACGTATAACGCAGGTGCGATTTCAAAAATCGAACTGATTGATACCAAAAACAAAAGTCATGTAGTGTATGAAGCCACTGCTGCAGCGAAGGATAAAAAAATGCAGTATCTGGTTGCTACTTTTGAAAAGACAGCTTATAAAACCAAAACTGTAAAAATCACAATCGATTCCAAAGCGGTTGAAGGCTGGAACGAAATTGATGCTGTGCAGCTGGTGGGAGAATAATCTAGGATATTATACAACAAAAAAAAGCTGGGCATATTGTCCGGCTTTTTTTATGAAATGTTTCACTTCTCATTTTCGTAGCCTTTGTATAGAATGCTTGGGGACTGTGCAGTCCCAATATTGGGACATCTATTGAAAATTTATCTGTCTTCCTTCTATGCAGTTTTACAACCATTCCTGCTCTTCAATATCTTTTATTTTGAAAAGTTTATTATAGAAACTTCCTTTACTGATTATAGAAACCCTATAATTATTCTTATTGAATATTATCCGTGATTCAAATTCAGGTTTATATCCATCATTATTTTGATTAAAAAACATTTTAAATAAATTTCTATAATAATTCTTATTAAGATTTAACTTGTTTAGGTTAAAAATTAAAACCAAAGAACTGCAAAACCTCGAAATCCCACAAGGATCATAATATAGAGCATCTTCAATTTTTTTCGAATGTATGACATAAAAAATAATTTCGCTTTTATTATTTAAAACAAAAACCAAATTAACATATTTACTACTATAATTAAACTCGCCGCAAATTCTATCCTTTAATTCAAATTTACTTAATTCAATTTTATACTCATTCAAATACCTTTTAGAACTCATCAAGAAGTGAACGTCTTCTGAATATGCATTCAAGCATATCTGAAATAAAAATACTATGATTAATAATCGTTTCATTTGTTCAGCGTACGCGCGCGTTTGCAAAACTTGCCCTTTCGATAGTATTTATTTCTCCGTCTTCGTCACCACCTCCAGAAACTTCACAATGGTTTCTTCCATTTTTTTCGTCTTCACAAAGTTATTTCCGTCTTTATCCATAAAGCAAACCTCCAGCTGACGGCATTGTTTTTTCTTCAGGCTTTTTAATGCCGTTTCTTTTTCTTCGGGCAAAGTAAAAGGTTTGTAGGTCATGGTAGTGCGCTTCAGCGTGCAAATACCATCCTGAATCTGAAGTTGAATTTTATTTCCGATATCCTGAATATTCAGGTTTTTCCATATCATTAAACCTACATCATTTTTCTCGGGCTTTCCTAAAAACTGAATGAAGTTAGCACGAAACAGATCAATATCACCTTTCCAGATGCTGAATGTGCGCGTTGTATCCTTTCCGTATTGCAGGTTCACGCCGATGTCGCTTTTTTGTTGAGCGAAAACAGCAGCCGTAAACAACAAAGCTAAAATTGCAAAAGTCAGTTTTTTCATATCTGTGTTTAATAATCAGTCCGCCGCCGCGGATCAGCGAATTTATAAATCTTTTGTCATAAAACAGAAATTTTAACAAACAATTCGTTCTGGATTATTGATGAACCTTTGCGTTTTTTTAACACTCCGCCGCGGCGGAGACATCATAGAAAATTCACATAGTCACATAGAGAAATACAAGAGCACGAGACATCAAGATTCAGAATTATTAGTGGCAGTTTTTGAAATTGAACAAGGACCCGAGGCCGAAGGCTGAGAGCATGAGCAAACGAATGAAATATAAAATGGAGTGCGAATAACAAGGATCAAGAAACAAGGATTACTCACTTATTAATTTATTTCAATGGAGTTCGTGAACTCAGCTGCGCCTCGGTTTTTGAAGTGGAATACAAAAGTAGCAGTGGCAGCGATCAGCAATAACCTAATAACTGATAAGCAGTGTAAGTTAGAGGTGCTTCGCTAGTCATGTCCAGAATTAGATATAAAAAAACCCGCCAATCTTTCAGCAGGTTTTTCATTTATTAATAGTTCAATATTATTTTTCCGCTTTTCTGGGAAATGCTTTATCGATTACGCGAATTGCGATATAGAAGATCATCATGAAAAGAAAGATGCCGGCCATACCGTATAATGTAATCCAAAGTGCTTTGTTGAATGCTTCGCTGTCCATTTTTTCTCCTCCTATTTTACATGAATAATGGAACCAATGCAAGAATCAAACCGCCGGCAACCACAGAACCAATCTGTCCGCCAACGTTTGAACTGACTGCATGCATCAGCAGATAATTGTTGGGATCTTCTTTTTGTCCCATGTTGTGAATCACACGCGCCGACATGGGAAAGGCAGATATACCGCAGGCTCCGATCATGGGATTTATTTTCTTTCCTTCGGGTAGGAAAACATTCATCAGTTTGGCAAACATAACACCTCCGAAAGTATCGAAGATAAAGGCGATGAGGCCAAGACCAATGATCATCAGTGTATCGAGCGTAACAAAACGGTCAGCTGTCATTGTAGATGCAATGCTTATTCCAAGCAGAATGGTAACCAGACTAGCCAGCTCGTTCTGTGCGGAAAGCGATAATTTATTCAACACACCGCATTCGCGAATGAGATTGCCAAACATCAGGAAGCCTATCAGGGCCAGTGATGACGGTGCAATCAAGCCGGCAAACAAAGTGACGATAATGGGGAATAATATTAATGCAGAACGGGAAACACTATGCGCCGTGGATTGCATACGGATTCGGCGTTCTTTTTTAGAAGTAAGCAAACGAATGACCGGCGGCTGAATGATGGGAACCAAAGCCATGTATGAATATGCAGCAACAGAAATTGGCCCGAGCAATTCCGGGGCAAAGCGCGCGGAAACAAAGATTGAGGTTGGGCCATCAGCGGCACCGATAATTCCGATGGAAGCAGCTTCGTACAAAGTAAATCCCATGAGGGTGGCTGCAATCATTGTGAAGAAAATACCGAACTGCGCAGCGGCACCGAATAATAATAAAAAAGGATTTTTAAATAAAGGAGAGAAGTCGATCATCGCTCCTATCGCAATAAAAATAAGAAGTGGAAAGACTTCAGTCGCAATTCCGGCTTCATAAAAAACCGAAAGTGCTCCTTCCAATTGTTTGCCGGTAACAGGGTCAATCTGCGTAATAGCAGAAGTAAGCGGAATGTTTACCAACATGGCACCAAAGCCAATCGGTAATAACAATGTGGGCTCATATTCCTTGGCTATAGCCAGATATATGAGTGTTGCTCCAACGAGAATCATTAGCACCTGTTGCCAGGTAATGCCAACGATCGCAGGAAATAGTGATTGAAAATCCATAGTTTTTCTCCTTATATTAAATTCGTTTTTTCAGTTCTTCATTTTCAACTTTCAACTCTTCAATGATTTTTGTAAGCTTTGCTATTTCATCTTTCATCTGTTTTAGTTCATCTTCCTGTTTGAACTCAAGCTCTTTTAAATGTTCAATTTCATGTTCTTTTTCATGCTCTTTTTCTTCCAACTCCTCAATTTCTTCTTTTTCTCGGATAGCTATTGAAAGAAGGATGGCAAGTGTTAATGTTGAAAGAATCACCGTCAGTGAAATCCATGAATTATCTTTAAAAAATTCCTCAATTGATTTTCCAGTATGTTCATCAATAAACTGTATTGCTGGAAGCATCATTTTCACACCAATGAAAAATAAAATAAAACTGACACCTATT
>JAZDMK010000187.1:0-50148 GCA_043800975.1 Bacteroidota bacterium
ATGAACTTGAACAATTACGCTTATTATGTGTAATTATGCAAAGTTCTATAATAGAACATCAGAGGTTGATTGTGAAGCAATTTAAAATGATTTCAAAATCAAATTTTCCAAAACCAAAAGCTGAAAATATTTCGGATTATTATTTGAAAAGTTGTATTGAATTTTCATTTTTTTTACGTGGGTTCTTGGTTTACTATTTTTCAAATAATGAGATTGGTGCGGAACGGGGTAAGTTTCTTTCTGGGTTATTCTATGAAACTTACTCAAAACATAAATCATTATTCGTCGATAATGGATACCCAGATGTTGAATCTGCAATAAATGATAAATTAAATTTATTCACACTGTTTTGTAAAAAATACTTTTCTGAATATGAATTTATGAATATCGATAGAAACGCTTTGTATGAATTATTTGTTTCTAATCCATTACAAATAAAATCTACTGATATTGAAGATTTAAATTCATATCCAATAAACGATTTTTATACAAGTGTACAAGTATTTAATCTTGACTTTAATAATAATTTACAAGTTTTTCATCAATTTCTTAAAGATGTTGACCTCTAATATGATTTTTTATTAATGGAAAGTCCCGACTATTGCGGTAGACGGGACTTGGATATGAAGTTATGAAAAAATGGTTCGTTTGCAATGCTTAGTCAGGTCTTCAACCTCTTTCGCACGAGCCCACACACAGTGAAGGCCTGACAAGCAGTCGCGCAGTTTATTCCGAAATGATGTTGTCGTCGGTAGTGGTATCGGTAGAAGAGGAATCGTCGGTGATTTTGCGGAGGAGGATATCTTCTTCTACTTCGTCGCCGGATTCGATGTTGAGCTTGGGCAGCGTCTTCATGACGTATCCTTCGTACTCAATAACAATTGTGCATTCACCCAGATTCACTTTGTCGATTTCGTACTGACCATCGGGATCGGTGAAGGTAACAAAGCCACTTTCTTTTACAGAAACCTTTACATCTTCGAGGGGTTCGCCGGTGATTTCATCGGTGATGATGCCTGTGATGTAGGCAGCTTCATCGGTGCTGACGGTTTTCTTAGAATGACGACCGAGATTAATGATGTTGCGGGCATTACGTGCAGAGAGGTAGAACTCGCGGTGATTGATTTTGAGGACATGCATGTTGCGGTCGATTTCTTCGCGAAGAATATACGATGCTTCGGAAAAGAGTTCCTTGAGTTCCTGCGTGTAAGCAGCACGGGAGGCGATGGCGACCGTGGGCTGCTCGGCCTTGTCGTTCCACTTGGTAATAAGATTCTGGAATTCGGCAATCATTATCCCATCGATACCGCGTGCGGAGAGTTCGCCGGGATACAGGTTTGCAGTGACAAGAATGTTGTTGCAAACTTCTTTGACGAGTTCGTCGCGGAGTTTATTGATACCGTATTCGGTGTACTGCATGGAATCGCGAAGTTCCAAATTGTTGGTACTGGCACCGACGGACATGAGGGCCTGTGCGATGGTGCTGCCTGTGAGGGCTAGCTTTTCGCGGATGGCCTGTTTATCGGCAGCGATACCGGAAGTGATTTTGATTTGATTTTGCACCGTGTTTTCAATGTTTGTAACGGAGGCTTTGAGCCTTGTGTAGGCGTCGTGGAGGGCGGGTATGCCCATGATGATTGCGATGTATTTTTCGCAGAGTGCTATGAACGCTTTGAGCATCGAGAGCACGTTTTCTTGGTAACCATTCATAGTGAATCAGGATTTAGTGAGACTTATTTACAACTTCAACAAACTTGATGAATGGGTAGCGGTTCGGTTTTTACATAGGCTGCGCGAATTTTTAATATTAACGTAAGGGTGGAATAAAATATTGTATGAGGGTGGAAATTTTTAACAATTTTTAAAAGTTGGAAGCACGGAGTCGGGAGTCGGAAGAATATTTTGCAGGCGGTAGCTGATACTTTTCGTTTTGTAATATTTACCACAGAAAACACAGATTAACACAGATAAATTTTTGCCACCAAAGCACAAAAACACAAAAGAGCACAGAGAAAATATAGCAGGCGGTGGCTTGAGTTTTTATGTTTTTGTTACTCGCTCCCACATCCGCAACACGGGCCTGCTCGTGCTCTCAGCCTGCGGCTTCGGGTCACGCAAAGGCGCAGAGGCGCAAAGCAATTTTTCATAATTCTGCTGGGCGTAGTCTTCAGACTACGTCCCTGAAATGCATAAGTTTTTACGGATATAGGGTCCCCGCTCCGCGGGTTGTTACGGGCAAGATGAAGAAATGAAATACAACAAAAATGTTTCGCTACTGTTGATTATTCCATGTTTGTGTATTCTTCAAAGAAGCGAAACATTGGAGAATGGGTATTTAAAATGTTTCGCATCATGTGAAGGTGTAATTAAAGTATTGACGGAGTAGATGCGAAACATTAATTAAGTACCCCCTCTGTCGGCCCGACCGACATCTCCCCTACAAGTAGGTGGAGTTAAGATGTGTTGCTTCGCAACGCATTTGTTTGCGCCATGGGATGGGAGCGGCAGCCCACAGGAGCGAAGCGACGAGGACTATAGCGGACAGCCCGGCGCTGCGAAGCAGCGGGCGCCCAAATAAAAAAAACTCACCGCATCAAAGTTACAATGCCGTTCAGCGAAGATTCCTCGCTGAAGATATCGGCGTATTGGATGATCCAGTAATAGGTTCCTTCGGTACAATTATCGCCGTGGCTGCGGCCATCCCAGCCGCCCATGATATCATATGAGGCAAATACTTTTTTGCCCCAGCGGTTGTAGATATACATTTTGGTGCGTACGATACCTTCGGTATCGAGCGGCAGAAAAAGATCGTTGTAGCCATCGCCGTTGGGTGTGAAAACATTGGGCATTTCGAGTATCACCTTGCAGTCGATCTGCTCGATATTTATGGTATCGTAGCCATTGCAATGCCCCTTGTGCACCTGCACCCAATAGGTGCCGCCCTGTGAAACGGTATACATAGGGCCACCCGAAAAATCCTGCCAGAGATAAAGTGTGTTGGGAGCTGTGGCATCGAGCGTGAGGGTGAGCCTGCGGCAAAGCGTGGTATCGTTGCCCAGAAAAACATCGGGGGCGGTTTCAAAGTTCACCGTGATGGTATCGCTGCGGCTGCAATAGGCAGCAGAAAGTTGCACCCAATAGGTGCCGCCATGGTTTATGGTATACACCGAATCGGTGGAGCCATCCTGCCAGAGGTATGCAGAGCCGGGATCGGATACGTTCAGCACCAGCGAATCGTAGGAACAAACAATGGTATCGGCACCCAGATCCACCGCCTGAAAATTCAGATAATTCACATGAAGCGTATCGGTGCGGCTGCAGTTGCTGAGTAAAACCCGAACCCAGTAGGTTCCTTCTTCGGTAATGGTATAATGCGGAAAGGTGGTGCTGTCCTGCCAGAGATAGGTGGAACCGGGTGCGGTTGCATCCAGTTGCAGGATTTGCCCGAAGCACAAGGTTGTATCGTTTCCTATGTCAAACACGGGAAGCGGATTGAAGGTAAAATGAATCGAATCGCGGCTAACGCAATTGTTGGTGGACACATCCACCCAATAGGTTCCTGTTTGGGTAACGATGTGAACAGGGTTGGTGGATCCGTCTTCCCAGAGAAAGGTGGCGCCGGGAAAGTTTGCATTCAGTAAAAAGGTATCGCCTTCGCACAAGATCTTGTTGGGTCCCAGATCGACCAGCGCGCGGTTGCACACTTCCATTTCGAAAAGGGTTCCCGACTGGAAAGGTTCGGAAAGCGCCAATCCCACTGTGCTGATGGAGGGTACTCCAAAATCGGAAGCTTTAAAATAAATATATCCCGAGAGTCCACCATCGAGTCCGCCAACACTATCCACCATGCATCCGTTATCGATGCTGTATGCACCGGCGGGGGTCTGGCAGCCAATAGAAATGTAGCAGGCCTGCCCCAGATCCACTTTACTGCCGTTTATAAACATAGCCATGCGCGATTGGGAGTTGGTTCCCCAGGTTCCGAAACCGGCAAAACGCATCTTTACCGATTGGGCGGGCGTGGTAAATGAGAATGTGAGTTGTTCGGTGGAAGGACAGTAGTTGGCGCCGGAATCGTATTGCGGATAAGGGCCGTAGGCACATAGGTAAAACGAGAGTGTGGTATCCGACCAGAAGCCTTTGCATAATTGTGCTTTCAGGGCAGATGAAAAAATCATCAGGCTGACAGAAGTAAGAAGAACCGATTTGAAAAACTTGCACATGCTGCTAAAATGAACTGAAATTGTAACTGTAGGGCAGCCGGCACTGCTCAGCGTATGAAGATACAAAGTTACAAAAAAGGAAGAGATAATATATTGATGAATAATAAATCTTGATTATACACGTTTTAAAAAAAGAAAGTGTCAGCTTCGTGCATCGTTTGCACTTGCGGTTGTGCCTTAGGCGATAAGCTAACATTTTCAGGTAATTCAGCCATTCGTTCCGCTTTGGCACGTATGTTGAACAATACCGACACTAACCTATAAATTCAAAAATCATGAAACGGTTAATTTTAACTTCGGCTGTCCTCTTAACCATCATGGGAACTGCATCGGCGCAGTTGAGAAAGGTAAACAATACTGCTTTTCAGAGAGGCGAAAAAATGATCTTTAAAGTATACTACGATGCTGCACTCACCGGGAAAGTAACTGCTGGTATTGCAACCTTTGAAGTAACGGATGAAAACAAAAAAATTGCCAACCGCAATACTATGCGTATCGTTGGTGTGGGTGAAACCAAAGGTGCTTTCAACTATTTCTTTAAAGTGGTAGACCGCTACGAAACTTTTATTGATGAAGAAACGCTGGCTCCCTGGATCTTTATCCGCAGGATGAACGAAGGCGGTTATAAAATCAAACACGATGTTACTTTCAACCAGTATAAAAACATCGCCACTACCAATAAACATCCTTCGGTGAAAACCACACCTTATATTCACGATATCATCTCGGCCTTTTATTTCAGCCGTCTGAACGATTACACTTTCGCAAAAATCGGTCAGGAATATCCGCTCGATTTCTTCTTAGACGACACTGTATGGAATTCAAAGATCAAGTTTGTGGGTCGAGAAACAATCAAAACATCGATGGGTACTTTTAAATGCTTAAAGTTTAAACCTTCTGTTCTGACCGGAAATGTTTTCAAAGAAAATTATCCGATGACACTCTGGGTTACCGATGATAAAAACAAACTTCCTATACTGGCTGAATCAGGCGTACTTGTAGGAACTGTGAAGCTTGAACTGATACGCTGCACCGGACTAAAAAATCCGCAGACATCCAAACTCAACTGACGAAAGTCGGTTGTATCAAGACTTTCCACTCCATATATATTTCCAGGGATCGCATAGCGGTCCCTTTTCTTTTGTTAAAAAATTTAACTGTGGATACTTTTTTTAACACATAGGCACATAGAAATACAAAGTAATCAATAAAATATAGATGCAATTTTTTGCAATTTTCTTTAAGGTTTGGGCGCCTTAACGGGCTGCTTCAGGGTTCCGCCAGCCACTTAAGAAATTCCCCTTCTAGATAGAAGGGGTGGACTGCGCAGCAGGACGGGGTAGTTGAAATACTTTATGAATTTTCAACCCTACTGGCTGGGCCGCTTCGCGCCTTCCGCATCCCGGGCGCGAGAATACATTAGATATCTTACTTCGAATACTTTTTTACTAAATCCCAAATCGATCCATCTTCTAAAATAAATCTTACAATTCCTTCTTTAATGCTCCAAAATACTACTTGATTTGTGGATTGTTCAAAAAAATTCTTGTTGTCTTCATGATTACCTTTTATAGTTACAACATCATTATATGTTCTATTGTTGATACAAATTTTAGAAAGTTTGATAGTTTCTAAATTCTTAATCAAATGAAATTGCGGCTGTAATTCGGCATGTTTTAAAGATAAACTAAAGAATAATGAGGCACTTTCTGTATAACCTGATTTCATTTCAAGAAATTCATCTTTACTGCTTAAAACATCTTGATTGGGTTTATAATCATTACAATAAACTTTAATTATTTCATAAGAAACTTTACCAAATGAACTAACATCATACATCGTTTTATAGCTACCACGAAGACGCACTGTATCAGTAAAGCCAGTATTGGACTTAAAAATTAGAATTTCATTCCCTTTATAAGGATTCCATTTTAATTCGCTTTCTTCAAAATAATAACTTCTTTTACATGAAGATAAAATCATTATTAAAACAAGTATTTTAATAAAAGCCCTCATAGAATTATTTTCTTTCTCAAATCGCAAATCCTTGTTCCTTGTTCTGAAATCTAAAACTACTTCATGTTATCAATAAAATACTGATACATTTTTTTATACAAATGCACACGGTCTTTTCCTCTTACGTTGTGTTCATGTTCGGGATACACAAAATAATCAACCTGTATTCCTTTATCTACGCACTCTTTCAAAAAGGCCAGGCTCTGCTGTTGCACCACCGTATTATCAGCCATGCCGTGAATGATCAGCAGTTTTCCTTTCAGTTTATCGGCATAATTCAGCATGTTTGAATTCTTGTATCCTTCAAAATTTTCGGAAGGGGTGTCCATGTATCTTTCACCGTACATGATCTCATAGAACGACCAGTTGACAACCGGACCCCCCGCTACTGCTGCTTTAAAAATATTAGGTGTTTTCAGCATCAGCTCCAGTGTTACGAAACCGCCGTAGCTCCATCCCTGCAGAAAAAAGTTTGTTGTATCTGTAAAGAATTGTTTTTTCAAAAATTCAATTCCTTTCAGCTGATCTTTTCTTTCAACTTCTCCAATGTTTTTATAGATGGCTGATTCAAAATCAAAACCCCGGTTTGCTGTTCCACGGTTATCCATAGTGAATACAACAAAACCGTTTTGTGCAAAATAATTCATAAAGAGATCTCCTCCACCAAGCCAGCTGTCGGTAACCAGCTGCGAATGCGGCCCGCCGTATACATAATAAAACACAGGGTATTTTTTTGCAGGATCATAATCGGCCGGTTTAATCATGCGGCAATACAAATCTGTTTTCCCGTCATCAGCTTTAATCGTAAAGATCATGGTTTCGCCGATTTTGTATTCTTTGAGCGGGTTTTCGGCCGTCAGCAGATTCTTGGTTACCGTACCGGTTTTCATGTCAATAATATTGACATTGCGCGGTGTACTCACATTACTGAAAAAGTCGATACCAAAGGATGCAGAAGATGATAAATGAACCGAATGAGAGCCTTTTAGTTGCGTTAGTTTAATCGCCTTGCCACCTTTTATTCCGGTACTGTATGCCTGTAATCCAATAGGACTGTCTTCTGTCGACATGTAGAAAACATTTTTTTCATCTGTATCAGTACCTAACAGCTGCGTCACCTCCCACTTCCCTTTGGTAATTTGTTTCATCATTTTTCCAGCCATGGTATACTGGTAAATATGATTATAACCGTCGCGCCGGCTTAGCCAGAAAAACTGATCAGGTGCTTTTTTCAGGAAGACCGGTTGGTTTTGTGGTTCTACATATTTCTCATTTTTTTCTTCAAACAGTGTTTTCACAAAAGCTCCGGTTGAAGCATTGTAAATATTCATCTTCATATGATTCTGTGCGCGGTTTAATACTGCAATCAGAATAAATTTTTCATCCGGAGACCAACAGACATTTGTTAAAAATTGTTCTTTGGGTTCTCCGGTTTGCAGATAAACAGTGGTTTTTTCTTTGATACTGTATACGCCTACGGTTACCTGATGGCTTGTCATACCAGCCATCGGATATTTAATCAAATCAACCGTGGCTACACGGTTGGGTGCTGGAGCAATGTGCGTCAGCGGATAATCGGTAACCATGGTCTGATCCATGCGATAAAATGCAAGATAGTTTCCGGTGGGTGACCAGAAGGTACCTTTGTCTATTCCCCATTCGCTGCGGTGTACCGTTTGTCCGAAAACAATATTTTTATCTTTTTCTTCACTGATGGCCACCTTTGTATTGTTGACCGAAACATACAGATTGTTCTCCAGTGTATAGGCAACCGACATGGTTCTTAATTCCGGGTCAGTGTTCGCGGCCGCGTCATCAAAGGTGTTCCAGACAGATGCTTTTTTCTCAGCCGGATTCACCGTTACCAGTTGTGATGCCGTCATAAAATAAAATTCATCTTTACTGATCCACTTAATAAATGGGAAGCGCTGTGCTTTTTCTACATTGACTGCTGACAGAGTGTTGTTCAACAGATCCAATGTGAGCAGTGTGTCGATGGTACCTGTAACAGCATTTCCGCGAATAAGAAATGTAGATTTGACATAGGTATAGATTTCTGTACCCGGAATCCAGCAGGGCTGGGAAATGTTTTCAGGTCGCAGCTTTGCATTCAGCATCGCATCATCCAGCGTATAGGTTTTATTCTGCGCTGAGAGGAATGAAATTCCGGACAACAAAAACAACAGTACAACAGCAATTCTTTTCATATGATTATTCAGTTAGTTTAATTCCGTGCGGCCAAAGTTAGCAGGAAAAAGCAAAATGCAAAAATGGTTGGTAGAATTTTCAGACGTTCACATCAAAACCCAGCTCCGTTTCACTGGCGGGCTTACCTCCTCGGATTCCCCAGTTTTCTAGCGGTTGCTCATTTAAAACGATGGTCACATCCATAGGATTTATGCCCGGATTTTGTTTCAGATTTTCAACAATGCGCTGATACAAAAGTTTTTTTGCTTCCAAAGAACGGCCCTTGAAAATAGTTATTTGAATGAGTGTATACTGATCTGTATTGGTAGAACGAATCGTAAAATATTCGGGATCGTGTTCTTCAATAATTTGTCTTTTATCGTCTTCCGGAATTTTAAAAGCAGCAATCAAAGCCTGATGAATGCTGTTCATCAAAGCTATTTTATACTCTTTTGTTTTTCCGGAAAGTATATCAATTCTAACGAGTGGCATATTTTATTTATGAATGGCTTCAGCGAATTTTTGAATAAGCGAAGGATTTTCTTCAAACGCAGTTCCGACAACAATCATGTCGGCACCGGCTTTACAGGCATTTGCAGCATCCTGCGGTTTGCGTAAACCACCACCAATAATGAGTGGAACCTGAATTTCTTTTTTAACTGCAGTAATCATTTCTGTTGGAACAGGCCTTTCGGCACCACTTCCCGCGTCCATATAAATCAGTTTCATTCCCAGCATTTCGCCGGCCAGCGCAGTACATGCAGCTATTTCGCTTTTACCGGAAGGAATGGGAAGTGAGTTACTCATATAATGAGCAGTTGTCAGTTTGCCGCTTTCAATCAGCATGTACCCAGTTGGAATCGCTTCCAGCTTTGCGGCTTTCACATAAGGTGCCGCTACAACATGCTTTCCGATCAGCATCTCGGGGTTACGACCCGAAATCAATGAAAGAAAAAGAATAGCATCAGCATTGCTGTCGATTTGTAAATTATTTCCGGGGAATAAAACAACCGGAATTTTTGAATTTTCGCGCAATGTTTTCAGACACATTTTCAACTGATCGTTGAATAAAATACTCCCACCGACAAAGAAAACATCTACTTGGGCTTTATCGGACAGTTTACCGATTTTGCGCAGCTTTTCAGCATCCGTTTTGGAGGGATCGACCAATAAAGCAAAGGTTTTCTGTTTTGATTCCGATCGTTTTTTTATGAATTCGTATACTTTCATTGACTAGATAATTAGGACAAATGTAACATTTTTTCAAAAAATTCACACATCGCTAAACCGGTTTAGCGTTTTTTTGTGAAAAATCATTTATCTTTGAAAAAAAATGATTCGATGAAAAAGATTTCTATACAAGATTTAGCACGTGAACTGGGTGTTTCAAAGACACTTGTATCCATGGTACTAAACGGTAAAGGTAACGAAAAAGGCATCAGCAAAACCACACAGGAAAGGGTTTATGAGCTTGCCAAAAAGTGGAATTATAAGCCAAATCAGTTTGCGCGTAGTTTACGTTTAGGTAAGTCAAACACACTGGGGTTAATCGTTGCCGATATTTCCAATATTTTTTATGCAAAAATTGCTCGTCAGATTGAAGATCATGCAAGCAAATTCGGATATAACCTCATGATTTGCAGCTCAGATGAAAGTCCTGAAAAAGAAACGGCTCTGATTCAGATGCTTCGCGACAAGCGCGTTGACGGGCTGATTCTTTCTTCTACCCTTGCAAACAGCTCACAGATTCATGAGCTGGTAGATGAAAAATTTCCTTTTGTGTTAATCGACCGTATATTGCCTGATCTGGATACCAACTATGTTTTAGTTGACAATTATGAAGGTGCGTTTGAAGCTGTGGAGCATCTGATCAAACTGGGTTATAAGAATATTGCACAAATTACTATCTCTCCTTCTCACCTTAGCACACTTCGCGATCGTATTGCCGGGTACAAGGATGCCCTTGAAAAACATCATTTGAAATACAATCCTGCATTAGTAAAAGAAGTTTCTTTTAATAATGTTCAGGCAAATGTGTACGACATTTTAAAAGAACTTGTTTCTCCTCCGCACAGTATTCAAGCCTTATTTGTAGCCAACAACAATCTGGCAATGGCCTGCCTGAATTGTCTGCATAGCATGAAACTCCGCGTTCCACAAGACATTGCTTTGATCAGCTTTGATGATATTGAATTCTTCAGTTTCAGCAATCCACCGGTAACTGCGGTTGCACAGCCAATTGAAAAGATTTGTCAGAATGCCGTTGAGATTCTTGTTCACGAAATTAACGATAAAGACACACCGAAAAAACATGTTGTTCTTCCTACCCGCCTAACGATTCGTCAATCTTGTGGTAAATATTTAAAAGAGTTCGGCACCTTATGAAGAAACTGATTTTTAGATTTTCACTTGTTTTCATTTCACTTATTTTTGTATTGGCAGGTTGCTCTAAAAAGCCCGCTGATTATGTGAATCCAATGGTTGGAACGGGCGGACACGGGCATACATTTCCCGGTGCATGTCTACCGTTTGGAATGGTGCAACTTAGCCCGGATACACGCCTTGAAGGCTGGGACGGCTGTTCCGGCTATCATTATTCCGACAGCATTATGTACGGATTTTCTCACACACATCTGAGTGGTACGGGCTGTTCCGATTATGGTGATATTCTTTTAATGCCGACAACCGGAGAAGGAACATTTAAAAATACCGAGTATGCTTCTGCGTTCAGCCACCAGCGCGAATCAGCTGAACCCGGCTATTACAAAGTAAAGCTTGATAAATATAATATCACGGCTGAACTCACAGCTACGAAACGAAGTGGATTTCACAAATATACCTATCCAAAAGACAAGGAAAGAAATGTTGTTCTTGATCTAAAACACCGCGATGAAGTAATTTCATCTGAAATTGATATTGTGAATGACCGTGAGGTATCCGGCTACAGACGATCAAAAGCGTGGGCACAGGATCAGGTTGTTTATTTTCACATTCAGTTTTCAAAACCTTTTATAAAACATGTAATCGCCCGAAATGATTCGATTCTTCAGGAAAAGAAAAACATCATCGATAAAAATTTAAAAGCTGTATTTACTTTTACCCCCGACGAACGTCCGCTCTTTGTTAAATGCGGTATTTCGGCAGTAAGCAAAGAGGGTGCACTGAAAAATCTTCAGGAAGAAAATCCGGACTGGCGTTTTAAAGCCGTTCGCAATGCAGCCATGGATGCGTGGAACCAAGAACTTTCAAAAATTGAAATCGAAGGCGGAACGGAAGATCAAAAAAAGAATTTTTATACAAGTCTTTACCACAGTATGATTTCGCCCAACGTATTTTCTGATGTGGATGGAAAATATCCGGGACGTGATAAAAAAATTCACACAGCCAGCGGCTACAATCAATACACTGTTTTTTCTTTGTGGGATACGTATCGTGCGCTGCATCCGCTGTTCACAATCATTGATCAAAAAAGAACACTGGATTTTATTAAAACATTTTTAACGCAATATCAGCAGGGAGGAAGACTTCCTGTGTGGGAACTTGCAGCGAATGAAACCGACTGCATGATTGGCTATCATTCTGTATCGGTGATTGCCGATGCATACATAAAAGGAATTCGCGGCTTTGACGAAAAACTTGCACTGGAAGCGATGAAGTTTAGTGCAAACAGAGATGAACTTGGATTGAAATATTATAAGACACTCGGATTTATTCCATCGGAACTGGAATCGGAAAGTGTTTCAAAAACCGCAGAATATGCTTATGACGACTGGTGTATCGCACAGTTTGCAAAAGCGATGGGTGATCAGAAAACGTATGAAGTGTTTATCAAAAGAGCCCAGTATTACAAAAATCTGTATGATCCTGAAAGCGGATTTCTGCGTGCAAAAATTAATAATGCATGGTTTGCTCCTTTTGATCCGTATGAAGTAAACTTTAATTATACTGAGGCAAACGCTTGGCAGTACTGCTATTCCATGCCACAGGATTTGAATTGGAATATGAATCAGTTTTGCTGTGTAAAAAGTTTTGAGGCAAATCTGGATCAATTATTTTCTGCAAAAGCGTCTACTTCCGGACGCGATCAGGCTGACATCACAGGACTGATCGGACAATATGCACACGGCAATGAACCCAGTCATCACATGGCTTATTTGTATAATTACACCGGCAGTGCATGGAAAACACAAAAACTGGTTCAACAAATCATGCGTGAATTTTACAAACCAACGCCCGATGGTTTAATCGGAAATGAAGACTGCGGGCAGATGTCAGCATGGTATGTGTTAAGTGCTATGGGAATTTATCCCGTTACACCCGGATCAGATATTTATGTTTTTGGCAGTCCGATTTTTGATAAAGTAACTATGCATCTTGAAAACGGAAATGAATTTACTATCCGTGCCCGTCGTGCAGCGCCCAATAATATTTACATTCGTTCTGCCGAGCTGAACGGATCGGTATACACAAAAAGCTATATTCGTCACAGTGATATTATGAAAGGTGGCGAACTTGTTTATGATATGTCGCCTGTTCCTAATAAAAAATTCGGAAACAGTTGCGCCGAAGATTTACCCGAATCATCGATTACTGAAAATTTAATCGAGCCAGTGCCCTACGTTGCAACAGGATCGCGTGTTTTCATCGGGAGTTTCAATCTTAGCCTGCAATCGCTGAATGAAGATTCAAAAATTTATTACCGCATTTCTTCAGATTCTACCTGGCATCATTACACAAAACCTATTCCTGTTGAAAGCAATTGTGCACTGATGATGAAATCTGTCAGTAAAAATAATGTACACAGTCCGCTAGTGTATTCACAGTTTCTGAAAATTCCCAAGAACAGAAAAATAACATTACAAACAAAATATGCAAATCAATACAACGCCGGTGGCGTGAATGCACTGATCGATTTCATTCGTGGCTCCGCTGATTTCCGTAACGGATCCTGGCAAGGCTATGAGGGCATGGATATCATTGCTATTATTGATTTGTATGAAACGCAGAATATTTCAAAAATAAGTATGGGTTGTTTGCAGGATGTGAACTCCTGGATTTTCTTTCCTGTAAAAGTTTCTTTTTCTACTTCTGCCAACGGTAAGAATTTTACATTACAAAAAGAAGTGAAGCCTTCGAAAAGCCCTGATGAATGGGGAACTTTCATTGAAGAACTTGTTGCAACTTTTCCGGTTGTAAAAGCAAAATATATTAAAGTTGAAGCGAAGAATATGGGTGTATGTCCCGCCGGTCATCCGGGAGCAGGGAAACCTTCATGGATCTTTGCTGATGAAATCAGCATTCAATAAATAAATCTTATGGCAATACCGAGCAATCAAAACCTGAGTGGACAAGCTATTTCTCAAAATGGTAAATCGATAAACCATACCTTTTCTTTTATTGTCGTCACGTGTTTGTTTTTTCTGTGGGGCTTTATAACCTGCATGAATGATATACTGATTCCTTACATGAAAAAAGTTTTTGTATTGAATTACACACAGGGAATGATGATCCAACTATGTTTTTTCGGCGCCTATTTTATTGGTTCCATTTTGTATTTCATCATATCATCCCGCTTTGGTGATCCCATTAATAAAATCGGATACAAGAACGGAATCCTTCTGGGACTTGTTATTTCAGCTTTGGGAACGGCCTTGTTTTATCCTGCTGCAGAATATGCTTTGTATGGTTTTTTTCTGGCTGCCTTGTTTATTCTCGGACTCGGATTTACACTATTGCAAATTGCTGCAAATCCCTACGTCGCAATTCTTGGAGAAGAAAAAACGGCATCCAGTCGCTTGAATTTATCCCAGGGGTTTAATTCCTTCGGCACAACGATTGCACCTTTGCTCGGTGGCTATTTTATCTTTCAATACTTCGCTTCGCATGATCCCAAAAGTGCCGATTCAGTCGTTGTTCCTTACATGGTTTTTACAGCCGCATTTTTGTTGATGGCTCTTGTAATAAAATTTGTTAAACTTCCTTCTTTCACAAACAAAGAACAGTTTGAGAAGAAAACTGGTGCGCTACGTTTTCCGAATCTAAGTTTTGGAATCATTGCAATCTTCATGTATGTAGGCGCTGAAGTTAGTGTTGGCAGCATGCTGATCAGCTTTTTGGGGTTACCTGAAATTGCAGGACTCACCGAAAAAGATGCGAGCGTTTATGTTGCTTACTACTGGGGTGGCCTGATGATAGGTCGATTCCTCGGTGCGTTCTCACTCAGCAGCATGAAACGGGAAATAAAATTTTTCACCATGATTGCTGTTCCGCTGATTGCCTTTGGTGTGATTTCCTATTTTGAAAATGTTGAAACTGCATTGATTTATGGAATTTTTATGCTGGTGAATTTTGCTGCATTTATGATTGGCGGATCAAAAGCTGCACGTACACTTTTTATTTTCTCCATCTTTTGTGCAGCACTTCTTGGAATTACCATGTTCTCAAGCGGAGAAACAGCGATGTGGTGCGTAATTGGTGTCGGACTCTTTAATTCCATCATGTGGTCGAATATTTTTACACTTTCCATCGCAGGATTGGGAAAATATACAAGTCAGGGCTCATCCTTGCTGGTAATGGCAATCGTAGGCGGAGCGCTGCTTCCCGTTCTTATGGGCATGTCGGCAGATGCTATTGGTGTACATAATTCTTTTTATGTTCCTTTACTTGCTTATATTTACATTGCTTTTTACGGAATCAGAGGTTATAAACAAAAGAGATTGAAGAATGAATAAGGTCGCTGTAGGAATAGATATAGGTGGTACCAATACGGTATTCGGTCTGGTTGGACGTGACGGAGAAATAAGTCGTGAATGTTGCATAAAAACAACATCTTTTGAGTCACCCATGTTGCTTGCTAAGTCCATATATGATACCATCACTAAAGATTTTCAAAAGAAAGAATCAGATTTAGCAGGTATTGGTATCGGTGCACCCAATGGAAACTTTTTTAAAGGAACGATAGAACATGCACCCAACTTAGCCTGGAAGGGCATCGTTGAATTAAAAAGTATTTTTGAAGAATGCTTTCATCTTCCTGTTTATGTTAATAATGATGCAAACCTTGCTGCACTAGGCGAAATGGTTTTTGGTGGCGCCAAAGGAATGCAGAATTTTGTATCTGTCACACTGGGAACTGGCCTGGGCTCGGGAATTGTTTTGAATGGTGAGTTGCTATATGGTCACACGGGTTTTGCCGGTGAACTTGGTCATACGGTTGCTGTTCCACAAGGAAGACAATGTGGCTGCGGGAAACATGGATGTCTGGAACAATATGCATCGGTTACCGGAGTTCAGATTTCTGTACACGAACTGATTTCATCAGGACATTCTAACGGCCTGTATAAAGGAGTTCCAGAAAATGAAATTTCAGGATTATTTATTACAGAAGCTGCTCGAAAAGGGGATCCTGTTGCATTAAGTGCATTTGATACAGCCGGAAAGATGCTTGGAATGAGGCTTGCTGATCTTGTTGCATTAATTAATCCGGAAGCAATCTTTTTATTTGGTGGTCTTGCGAATGCAAAAGAACTAATTCTTGAACCGACAAAAAAATATCTTTACGAATTCTCCTCTCCCATTTTTCAGAATTCAGCAACATTAAAAATTTCAGAATTACTCCAAAAAAACGCAGCTGTACTTGGCGCAGGAGCTATGGTATGGCACTATGAACAAAAAAAATGAAAAATATTATTTTTTCTTTTTTACTTTTTCTATTCCTCTTTCGTCTTCCATTGTTTGCTCAAAACAATATTGCATCCAATACGCTTAACAAACCGTTTTCAAAAGTACAAGCGCTGGCAAAAAACAGAAGTGCTGCTTTGTTTTCAGTTTTTAATCAAGCGCTTTCTGATGATGAAGAAAATGCATTAAAATTTTTATATTCTTATATGCCTTTGTGTGATCTGGCAGACTACTCTGGCGAATATTTTCTAAAAATTGTTCGCTCATCGCTGGAAGCAAAAAAATATTTCAACTGGGGAAAAACAATTCCCAATGACATTTTTCAACACTTTGTTTTACCACCCAGAGTGAATAACGAATCGCTTGACACCTCACGGATTCTTTTCTTTCAGGAAATCAAAGACCGCATTAAAAATCTTACAATCGCTGAAGCGGCGCTTGAAGTAAATCGCTGGTGCCGCGAAAAAGTAACCTATCGTGGAACAGATGCACGCACACGTTCTCCGCTTGCTGTAATGAGTTGCGCATACGGTCGCTGTGGTGAAGAATCCACATTTACTGTTTCTGCCTTACGTGCGGTAGGAATTCCTGCTAGACAATGCTATACTCCACGCTGGGCACATTCGGATGACAACCATGCCTGGGTTGAAGTTTGGGTAGACGGGAAGTGGTATTTCATGGGTGCCTGCGAACCCGAAGCCGGACTAAACATGGGGTGGTTTGCTGAACCAGCCACACGTGCGATGATGATACACACACTTGTAATAGGCGATTACAAAGGCCCGGAAGAAGTATTGCTGAAAGATGAAAAATACACACGTATCAATGTTTTATCTAACTACGCACCGGTTAAAAATATTGTTGTTCGTGTTTTATCACAGGATCAAAAAGCCGTTGACAATGCTACTGTAAATTTTAGTCTTTACAATTATGCAGAATTTTATCCCATTGCAACGAAGAAAACGAATGCGTCGGGCTTTTGCTCACTGACTACGGGATTTGGAGAATTGCTTATCTGGTGCAACAAAAACAATTCTTTTGGTTTTGAAAAATTTACGATCAGAAATCAAGATACACTGACGGTTGTTTTGAACAAAAGTGAAAAATCAAATTCAGTTTTATCATTCGATTTTGTTCCGCCAACTGCTGGTAAGCCGCCCCTGGCTCCTGTCAGCGGTGATAATGCAACCAACGCGCAGCGCGTGATGGAGGCAGATAAAATCCGCGGAAAATATGAACATACTTTTATTGATTCATTGCAGTCCGTAAATTTTGCCCATGAAAAAAATCTGAATGCAGATTCTACACTTTTGTATCTGCGCAAAAGCCGTGGTAACTGGAAAACAATTTATTCATTTTTAGAATCAACTCCAGCTGACAAAAGGAATCTTGTATTGCTTTTACTCTCGTCAATTAATGATAAAGATCTAGCCGACATCAGCCTTTCCGTGCTTAATGATCATTTGTTGAATGCTCCGTTACAGGGAAATTATTCACCTTCTTTTTATGCACAATTCCTGCTTTCTCCCCGGCTGGAATACGAGCAACTTTTACCCTGGCGAGCATTTCTGAAAGTCCAATTCAGCAAATACTTAAAGGGAAACAATGAAAAAACAATTTCCTTGATTAAAAAGTGGACTACTAAAAATATTCACCTTGATGAAAAATGGAATTACTATAAAGTTCCATTGACTCCTTCCGGTGTATTCAACCTGCGTATTGCGGATGAAAAATCACGAAATATTTTTGTAACTGCATTGTGTCGTACATTTAGTATTCCTGCCCGTATTGAGCCTTCGACAAAAAAGCCACAATATTTTTCAATGAACGAATGGAAAGATTTTTATCCGGCTGAAAAAACGAATTCTGTTTCTGCGAAAGCTGCATTGGTTATTCAAACCGACAACCGACAGGTAAAGAATCCTGAATATTATGTAAACTTTACAATTGAAAAATTTGAAAACGGAACATATCGGACACTGGACTTTGAGGAAGATCCCAGGTTAAAGGTATTTCCATGTACACTCAGTCTTGATCCGGGCTCGTATCTGTGTGTAACCGGCATCAGAAAAAACGACGGGAGTGTTTTAAGCCGACTTGAATTTTTTGAATTGAAAGCTGATTCAACAAAAATTCTTCCGCTTGTATTCCGCAACAAAAGCGGTTCAGGTGCTGTGATCGGCAACATCGAGTTAAATAAAAAAGCACAGATGAATGGCACTTCACAACCGATGCCTTTAAAAAATATGCTAGGTGAAGAAGGAACTTTTTTCATTTGGGCGGATGCAGATAAAGAACCTACAAGACATGTTGCAGCTGATCTTTCCAAGATTAAAACAACATTAAATGAATGGAATGGAAAATTTGTTTTCCTATTCAAAAGCAAAACAGATCTGGAAAATTTTAAAAATAAAAATGCTGCCGACCTTCCTTCTTCAACACTTTTTGCTGTGGATAATGGCGAAGCACTGAACAGTCTGAAAATGGTCGTTTGTAAGAGTACGGCAGGGAATCTTCCAATCATTATTTACACGAACAAGCAAGGAGAAATTTTTTATCATTCGGAAGGATATGTGATCGGAACCGACAGGTTTGTTCTGGATCTAATCGGAAAATAAAAAAAAGCGGACCCTTTTGGAATCCGCTCTTCAATTATTTTAAAAGCTTTAAACTTCTGCTTTTTTCTGGATATTGGGTAATTGTAATCCGTATCCCTTCTTTTTATCTTCCGCTTTCAAGAGGAAGGCAAACAAAATAGCGAGAACACCGCAACTCATAAAAATTATCATCGGAATTGTATAGTCATACATTGGTACCATGTCTTTATAACCAATGATACAATATTCATCTAGAATGTATCCAATAAGTGTTGGAAGGAGAAATAACGCAAAAAGATTTTGCAACCAAAAAATTCCGGCATAGGCAGAACCCAATTGCTTATCAGGGATTATTTTGGGAACAGATGGCCACATTGCACAGGGTACAAGAGAAAAAGCTATACCAATCATTATAACTAAAATAACAGCAAAATACCAATCCGTGATAAAGGGGAGTGCAAATAATAAATGAGCAAAGAAAACAATAAACGCACCAATAATCATAATTGTTGCCCCTTTACCTTTCTTGTCATAAATACCTCCAAAAAGAGGTGTAAGTAAAATACATCCAAATGGTAGTAATGAAGATATCAACCCAGCATAGTCGGCAGATACTCCGAATTTATTTGTGAGAAGGTTTGTTGAAAATTTCAAAAATGGAAAAACACCACAATAGAACAAAACGCATAAAATCGAAATGTACCACCATGCTTTATTTTTTATAACCACTAAGAAATCTTTAATATGAAATTCTTCCTCCGGTTCAGCATTGGGATCGGCAAGTGAAGCGTCAAATTTCTTATCCATTAAACAAAATAGAAGAAATGCAACTAAACCGAAAGCGAGCATTACTAAACATACAAAGAGCGGGGAAGTAATTTGCCCGGTATAGCTAATAATAAAAAGTGGAGCAGACATGGCTAGTGAAGTTCCTAATCTTGCAACGGAAAGTTGCATACCCATTGCAAAGGCAAGTGATTTTCCTTTAAACCACTTTACAATAATTTTGGAAGTTGTTATACCAGCAATTTCAATACCTACACCAAAGATTCCATATCCTATTGCAGCCAACCAAACCTGAGCTTTGTAAGTTGAAAATAAAAGCGTCCAACTCTTTCCGTCTAATGAATGAGTACTTATTGCCCAATATATCAATCCTGTACCTATAAACATAATAATAATGGACATAATACCAGTGAAGCGCATTCCTTTTTTATCCAGAATAAAACCACCGATAATTAGAAAGAAAAGAAACACATTAAACCATGCATAAGCACCATTAAACAATCCGAAATCAGCAGCATCCCATGAAAGTACTTCCGCCAATTTATCCTGAAGTGGTGAAATAACATCTGCAATAAAATACCCCGCAAACATTGTTATTGAAACAATAAATAGTGCAATCCACCTCTTGGTATTTGTAACCTTGTAAGGGACTTTTGTTTTCTCAGCCATAATCTATTTTTTTAAATTAATTGGAGCGCAAATTAAGAAAAAATATTTCTCCTGCGTTTTTCTGAACCTTAAAATCAACTAATCTTTCATCGCGGGTCGGTCCACATTCCGGAATCTTTAATCAACTCTATCAATTCACCGATTGCATTTGCAGGTGAAATATTTTTATTGATCACTTCTTTTCCTTTGTAAAGATTTATCTTGCCTGCCGTTGTCCCCACATATCCGAAATCGGCGTCAGCCATTTCACCAGGACCATTCACAACACATCCCATGATGGCAATCTTAATTCCTTTCAGATGTTTTGTTTTTTCTTTTATGGTTTCGAGCGCTTTGACAACATCATAGGAGGTACGCCCGCAAGTGGGACAGGAAATGTATTCCGGTGTTGAGATTCTTAATCCCGTTGCTTGTAAAATTTGAAAAGCCCATTTGCTTGCCTGGCTTCCAACACCTGCATGACCACTGCCAATCCAGATTCCGTCAACAGGATAGTCCAGCATAATGGATCCAAGCTCAGCAGATGCACGAATACAAGCTTCCGTTGGTTCTTTCTGGCTATAGATTGCTTTTATTACTATTGCATTATTACAGCCTGCTTCCCTGATTTTATGAATTGTTTTGCACAGCATCGAAAAACGTTCGCGCGCTGGCGCAATCAGAACGAGAATGATGCTTCGGTTTCTTTTCAGGATATCAATTTCATCAACATTAAAACTGGCAGATTCTACGAATGCCTGTCCGGGTACAAGTGAAGAACGATGTTCCATATATACTTCGAAAGAAGGGTAATAAGGATAACGGTCTTCCTGTTTTAATTTCAGATGCTGGTATTTCAGAATAGCAGGCAAATAGGGTGATTCCTTCGCCTTCTTAATGTCATTAATAAAATACAAATCAGGTTCAGGTATATATTCTACGCCACGAAAATCGGCAATGACAAGCGGATGCGCGCGAAAATTTTCTAAAACTGTACGTTTTTCAAATACCGGTTTGGGTTCTGCGAAAAAGCGCTTTTTTCTTTCTTCAAAAAACTGCTTTGGGAAAAGCTTTGCTAAAGTAATAGCGACGGGCATCTCCTGTACCGGATCACCTGTCAGGGAAACACGAATCGTATCTCCAATTCCGTCTTCAAGCAAAGTCCCCAGCGCAACGCAGGATTTTATCAGTCCTTCATCACCGGATCCGGCTTCTGTCAAACCCAGATGTAGCGGATAATTGATGTTGCGTTTTTTCATTTCTTGAACAAGAAGTCGGTATGCATTCACCATCAACCTTACATTACTTGCTTTCAAAGAGAAAACAAATTCATGAAAATTTTCATTGATGCAAAAGTCTGCAAATTCAAGCGCAGATTCCACCATTCCTTCAGGAGTGTTCCCGTAGCGTGAAATCATCCGAGAAGAAAGGGAGCCGTGATTAACGCCGATGCGCAATGCCGTTCCGTGCTCTTTGCAAACATTTAATAAGGGAACAAAACGTTTATGTGCTTTTAAAGATTCAGCAATAAAATCCTGTTCGTTGAAAATATTTTCTTTTTTATCCCTGTCGGTGAAATTTCCCGGGTTTATTCTTACTTTTTCAACCAATCGTGCAGCAGTTAAAGCAATTTCAGGAGTAAAATGAACATCCGCAATAAGAGGCACATTACAGGAATGCCGTTTTAAGGAAGCACGTATGTTTTTTAGATTTTCTGCATCTTTTATTGTCGGAACAGCCAACCGCACAAATTCACAACCTGCCTCAGCAAGGGAAAGAATCTGCTTCACCGATGCTGCAGTATCCAGTGCCGAAACATTCGTCATCGACTGTATACGCAACGGATATTGCCCGCCCAGTGGAACGCCGCCAACGTTTACCACACGGCTGAGAAGTGTGTCAATATCTGTTTTTTTCTTTTTCAAAAAAATTACTTTATGAGCAAATATAATGAATAAAAAATGAAAAAAGCAATTATTTCTTAAAGTTCTGCCTACACCCTTTTTCTGTGCATGTTTGCGTAGTAATGACCAACAAAAGGCCAACCTTTTAGCATGATCCTGACAATTTTGTTCAGGAGTTTGATAGAAAAAAGAAAAACTTTACCTTTGCAACCTTTTAGAAAAAACATTCCTTCAAGGGAATACAACAAATGAAAGAAAAATATTCTGAATACAAAAATCTGAATCTTCCAGAAATGGAGAAAGAGATTCTGAAATACTGGGATGAAAACCATGTGTTTCAGAAAAGTGTGGACGTGCGTGAAGGCTCACCTGAATTTGTTTTTTATGAAGGTCCTCCTTCAGCCAATGGCATGCCCGGCATTCACCATGTGATGGCACGTTCCATTAAAGATATTTTCTGCCGCTATCGCACCATGAAAGGTTTTCAGGTAAAGCGCAAAGCCGGATGGGACACACACGGACTGCCCGTAGAAATTGGCGTTGAAAAGAGTCTGGGAATTACAAAAGAAGACATCGGCAAAAAGATTTCTGTTGAAGAATACAATACAGCCTGTCGCAAAGACGTGATGAAATTCAAAGATCAGTGGGATGATCTGACGCATATCATGGGTTACTGGGTTGATATGGATGATCCCTACATTACATTTGAAAGTAAATATATTGAAACGGTCTGGTATCTTTTAAAAGAAATTTACAAGAAAAATCTTTTATACAAAGGGTACACGATTCAACCCTACTCACCAGCTGCTGGGACAGGCCTTAGCACGCACGAGCTGAATCAACCCGGCTGTTATCAGAATGTGAAAGACACAACGGTTGTTGCACAATTTAAAGTTGTACGCGACGAAAAATCTGAATTTCTTTTTAAAGATGCCATCGGTGATGTTTACATTTTAGCATGGACAACCACACCCTGGACCTTGCCATCCAACACCGCATTGGCCGTGGGAAAAGGAATCTCTTATAACCGCGTAAAAACATACAATCCGTATACATTTAAACCGATCACAGTTATTGTTGCAACCGATTTGTCCAGAAATTTCTTTCAGGAAAAAAACAGTTATTTATCATTAAATGAATATCGAGAAGGTGATAAAGAGATTCCCTGGAAGGCAGATGGAAACTGGAAAGGAAGTGAGCTTGCCGGAATTCGTTACGAACAGTTAATGCCTTATCAGCAGCCCGAAGACGGTGACGCATTCGTTGTGGTTGTTGGGGATTTTGTATCTACCGAAGACGGAACGGGTATCGTGCATATCGCACCCAGCTTTGGTGCTGACGATTTCCGTACAGCGAAGCAAAATGGTTTGGGCTCTTTGACGTTAGTTAATAAGCAGGGGCAGTTTGTTGAAAGTATGGGTGAATTTGCGGGTCGTTATGTAAAAACAGAATACGATCCCGAAGCAAAACCTGATGATCGCCCCGTGGATGTTGACATTGCGATCAAACTGAAAACAGAAAACAAAGCATTGCGTGTTGAAAAATATGAACACTCCTATCCGCATTGCTGGAGAACTGACAAGCCAATCCTTTATTATCCGCTGGATTCATGGTTCATTCGTACAACCGCAATCAAAGACCGGATGATTGAGTTGAACAACACGATTAACTGGAAACCCGCATCCACTGGAACAGGGCGCTTTGGCAACTGGCTTGAAAATTTACAGGACTGGAATTTATCGCGTTCCCGTTATTGGGGTGTGCCGCTTCCCGTATGGCGTTCCGAAGATGTTTCTGAAGAAATATGTATTGGTTCTGTAGAAGAATTGCGTAATGAAATTGAAAAATCGATTCAAGCCGGCTTCATGAAATCCAGCCCCTATATGGATTTTGTGCCCGGTGATTTTTCAAAAGAAAATTATAATAAAATTGATTTGCATAAACCTTTCGTGGATGATATCATTCTTGTTTCTCCCTCGGGAAAGCAAATGTTCCGCGAAAAAGATCTGATCGATGTATGGTTTGATTCCGGCTCTATGCCCTATGCACAGTTTCATTATCCTTTTGAAAACAAAGACAATCTGAAGAATTATTTTCCTGCAGATTTTATTGCGGAAGGTGTTGACCAGACACGCGGTTGGTTCTTTACACTGCATGCGATTTCTTCTATGATTTTTGACAGTGTTTCTTATAAGACTGTTGTATCGAACGGACTTGTGCTTGATAAATTCGGTGTTAAAATGTCGAAGCGTCTCGGAAATGCTATTGATCCTTTCAGCACAATTCAGAAATACGGTGCAGATGCAACACGCTGGTACATGATCACCAACGCACAACCTTGGGACAATCTCAAGTTCGATCTGGAAGGTGTTGCCGAAGTACAAAGAAAATTTTTCGGCACACTCTATAATACTTATGCATTCTTCGCACTATACGCAAACATTGACGGATTCAAGTATAAGGAAGAAGAAATTCCGCTGAATGAACGTCCGGAAATTGATCGTTGGATTTTATCTTTACTAAACTCACTGATCAGCGAAGTGGATGCAAGTTACATTGAGTATGAGCCAACGCGCGCCGGACGTATGGTTCAGGATTTTGTGAACGAACATCTCAGCAACTGGTATGTTCGTCTTTCACGCAGGCGTTTCTGGAAAGGTGATTATTCAACCGATAAAATTTCTGCGTATCAGACTTTGTATCGTTGTCTGGAAACCGTTGCCATGCTTGCCGCGCCAATTGCACCTTTCTTTATGGAACGTTTGTATCGCGATTTAAATTCTGTCTCTGAAAGAATTTCTGCCGAGTCGATACACCTTGCCAATCTTCCGGTTGCAGATGAAAAATATATTGACAAAGATCTGGAAGATCGCATGGCACTTGCACAGACTTTATCGTCGATGGTATTATCTTTACGTAAAAAAGTAAACATCCGCGTACGGCAGCCACTGAACCGCATTATGATTCCGATGCCGGACGAATCGGTGAAAACAAAAATTGACAATGTCACATCCTTGATTCTTTCGGAAGTAAATGTGAAAAATCTGGAATACATTCACGATACGGAAGGTGTACTGGTGAAAAAGATCAAACCTGATTTTAAAGCGCTGGGACCCAAATTCGGAAAAAAAATGAAAGCTATAGCAGCCGTTATTTCAACCTTTGGACAGCCTGAAATTTTATCACTCGAACGCAAGGGTTCCTGCATGATAACTGTTGATAATGAAGAGATAACATTAAGTCTGGAAGACGTTGAAATTCTTTCGGAAGACATTCCCGGATGGCAGGTAGCTGTTCAGGGAGCTCTTACTGTAGCGCTTGACATCACGCTTACCGATGATTTAAAGGAAGAAGGCATCGCCCGTGAGCTGATTAACCGCATTCAGAACATGAGGAAAGACAAGGGCTTTGATGTTACTGACAAAATTTCAGTTCAGATAAAAAACCACGAAAAAATTATTGCTGCGGTAAATAAAAATTTAAATTATATTTGCACCGAAACACTGGCGACTTCTCTCAATCTGGTTGAACAGATGGACAACCCAACAGAAGCAGTAGAGGTAGAAGTGGACGAAACAATTAAAACCACCATTACAATTATTAAAAATTAACAACAATGGATAAGAACAGATACTCCGACAAAGAATTACAGGAATTCAAAACGATCATTCAGCTAAAGCTGGAAGAAGCGCGTGAAGATTATCAGCTTCTGACTGATAATTACACAAATAAAAACGACAACGACACCAACGACACATCGCCTACATTTAAGGTGCTGGAAGAAGGTGCGCAGGTTTTAAGTAAAGAAGAAAATGCACAGCTGGCTGCCCGTCAGATGAAATTTATCCAGTCGCTGGAATCTGCATTGATTCGCATTGAAAATAAAACATACGGCGTGTGCCGCGTTACTGGCAAACTAATTCCAAAGGAAAGACTGAAACTGGTTCCCCACGCAACACTCAGCATGGAAGCAAAAAACATTCAGTATAAACCCACGCGAAATCTGCCAACGCAGGATGATGAAGGTGATGAATAATGTAGCATGAAAAAACTGAAAGCTTTAAGAATTCCCTTATTAGTAATTTTTCTTGTACTGTTTATTGATCAGTTTGTAAAAATCTGGGTCAAGACACATTTATATCTGGGTGAAGAAATTCCTGTTTTCGGAAACTGGTTCATCATAAATTTCGTTGAGAATTACGGAATGGCTTTCGGAATGCAATTTGGCGGCGAATCTGGAAAAATAATTTTAACATCATTTCGAATTATTGCTGCCGGATTAATTTTATGGTATCTGATAAAAATTACACTGAAGGGCATCCCAAAAGGACTTCAGGTTGCGATTGCACTAATTTTTGTCGGTGCGGTAGGAAATATTGTTGATTCTGTTTTTTATGGATTAATCTTCAGCGACAGCCTGTTTGAAATTGCACGCATGTTTCCGGCAGAAGGCGGCTATGCAGGATTATTTCATGGACGCGTAGTGGACATGCTTTACTTCCCGCTTTTCTCGGGTGATTTTCCTTCCTGGTTTCCGATCTGGGGCGGACAGCATTTTACGTTTTTCCAGCCCGTGTTTAATTTAGCGGATGCTTCTATTACAACGGGTGTTTGTATGATTCTGGTTTTTCAGAAACGATATTTCCCGAAAAAAGTTACGCCCGATGCACTTACTGAGACTGCTGAAAATACAGTGCCTCCGGGGGATGAAAATAAGACGGCGTCCTGATTCTTTTTTACCAAAACTTTTTTATCTTTGAGTAAAGTTAGTATGAATTACTTCATACCATTTTTCATTCATTATGCCCGTCAAAAAAAACAAAAAAGAAGCTGCGCTTGATTTTTTTTCGGCCGATTTAAATTCCGGCAACGAAGTTCCTATTACAGAAACGGGTATTCATGCCGGTTTTCCATCTCCTGCAGAAGATTTCATCGAGATGAAACTCGACTTAAACAAAGAGCTTGTTAAAAATTCGAATTCTACTTTTTATGGCCGTGTACGCGGGAATTCCATGAAGGATGCGGGCATTTCGGATGGTGATATTCTGGTCATCGATAAATCGCTTGAGCCACGCAACAATAAAATTGCTGTTTGTTTTATCGATGGCGAGTTTACCGTGAAACGAATTCGCATCGTGAAGGGCGAAGTGTACCTTGTGCCCGCCAACAGCGAGTTTAAACCCATCCGCATCATTGAGGAAAATGCATTTATGGTGTGGGGAATTGTGACCTATGTAATTCATAAATATTGATTTTGTGTACGCACTGATCGACTGCAATAATTTTTATGCGTCCTGCGAAAGGGTTTTTAATCCTTCCCTGCGCAACAGGCCGGTAGTTGTTTTATCGAACAACGATGGCTGCGTGATTGCACGTTCGGAAGAAGCCAAAGCCATTGGTGTGCGCATGGGCGAACCTGCCTTTCATTGCCGCAGCCTGATTGAAACACATAACGTAGCGGTATTCTCTTCCAACTTCGCATTGTACGGAGATATGTCGCACCGTGTAATGAATACGTTATGCGAGATAGTTCCTGAAATTGAAATTTACTCCATTGATGAGGCATTCGTTAATTTTGACGGTCTGAAATATTTTAACCTACAAGAACTTGGAATGAATCTGCGCAACACCGTCGTTCGCAACACAGGCATTCCCATCAGTATCGGTATCGCTCCCACCAAGACTTTAGCGAAGATGGGCAGCCGCATGGCGAAAAAAAACAAAGCCTATAATGGCGTTTGCATGCTTGATAATCCCGAAATGATTCAGGATGCATTGTCGAAACTTGAAGTGGAAGATGTGTGGGGAATTGGCCGTCAATACAGTAAAATGCTACATAAAAATAAAATTAATACTGCATTAGATTTCACAAAAGCATCCGATGAATGGATTCGTAAGCACATGTCGGTAATGGGCCTTCGGGTGAAGAAAGAATTGTGTGGTGTATCTTGTATTCCGATTGAAAAAGTACATGCACCCCGAAAAGCCATCTGCACGGCACGCTCCTTTGCATCGATGATAGAAAAATTAGAATCCTTGCAGGAATCGGTATCCACATTTGCCGGCAGCTGTGCGCGCAAACTGCGGCAGGATGGAACTTGTGCGAATCTCGTGATGGTGTTTGTACACACCAATCGTTTCCGGGAAGATGATCCGCAGTACGCACGCAACATGGTGGTCCGAATGCCTGTTGCCACGAACAGCACATTTGAGATTGTGAAATACGCCAACCTTGCACTCGAAAAAATATTCCGTAGCGGATACAAATACAAAAAAGCAGGTGTGATTGTAAGCGGCATTGTTCCGGATGGGCAAATACAGACTGGCATTTTTGATGATGTGGATCGTGATCGTCACGAAAAACTCATGGGCGTGATGGATAAGATGAATGACACTTACGGACGCAATACGGTGAAGCTGGCCATACAGGGGCCCGGCCGCAAATGGAAGCTGCGACAGGAACAACTGTCACCAGCCTACACTTCCGACTGGAACGAAATTTTAGTAATAAAGGCAAAATAAATTCTATGTGTTTTCATTATGCACTTTCCGCCGAAGCACAAAAAACTGCAAATCGTTTTAATTCCGCTTTTGCAAAAGCCCATGCGTATAAAAAAACATTTCATGCCAGCGGATTTAACCATCCGATAATGCCAGTCATTGCAGATGCAAAGCCTGAAGAATTTTCATTTTTTCAATGGGGTTTAATTCCATTCTGGGTGAAAAATGAAACGGATGCAAATGAAATAAAAACAAAAACATTAAACGCAAGAGCCGATACAATTTTTGAAAGAGCTTCCTTCCGGCAGGCGATACGCAGCCGCAGATGCATCATTCCGGCAAGCGGATTTTTTGAATGGAGAGAATTCAAAGGAGAAAAATATCCCTATTACATTTCTTTACGCGATGAAGAACTGATGGGATTTGGCGGTATCTGGGAAGAGTGGACCGATAAAACAGGAACCGGAGAAATTATTTATTCCTTCAGCATCATCACAACTGATGCCAACCCCCTGATGGAAAAAATTCATAATACAAAAAAGAGAATGCCTTTCATTCTGCCTCCCGGCGCAGAGCATGAATGGCTGAATCCAGCCTTAACACAAAATGAACTGGCAGAAATTATTCAGCCGTTGGATGAAGACCTGATGCAAGCTCATACAATCAGTAAATTAATTACATCGAGAAGTATGAACTCGAATGTGCCGGAAGTGACCGACAAATTTGACTATCCGGAACTTCAAACCGATGAAAATTTATTTAGTTCGCTTTAGGAGAAATCCAGTATATATCTAAAACATAACTCCCCACCACAAAAGATTTAACTGAATCAGCAAATTTTGTAAGTTGGATGTTTTGCTTTGAATAACATTGATCATTATCCTTTTCATCGCTTTCCGTAATGATAACGCGTGGATGAAAAGTTTGCAAAGGATTTTTATCATTCATATATCCACCCCACACAGGTACAGCATGAGCAGAAGTGTTCCAGGTAAGCGAAGGCGCCCAGGCACCCAAAACATAAGCATTTTTAAAATCAGTCTGACTTAGATAATTGCTGACATTTCTGATTTCATATGTTCTGCTGCTCCATGATTTGTGAATGTACTTCAGATTCATAAACAGTAAAAAAACAAACGGAATAAAAAGCAGATAAGTCCATTTTGATTTGTATTCCAGCGCAAGCCATAAAACAGAAACCCCAAGCAATATCGCAGAAAACATAGTACTCAGCAAATATCGGTTGGGTAAATAATTCATCGGAATTTTATGCAATTCGGATAAAAACCATAAAAGCGAAAAAAGAAAAACGATGGTTCGTTTCGTTTTGGATTTCTGTTTTACTAACAAAATAATTCCAGCAGGAATAGAAATTACAGCAATTATCCATAAAAATGAAAGAGGTTTTTTCCACAGCGCGGTATCGAAATTCATTACTGTTTTTTCCCACATGCTTTTTACACCTACGGGAAAACGCTGAGCTGTTTCACTACTCATCACAAAGTCGTAAAAGTCTCTGTTTGGCAAATACCAGCAAACGATATAAAATGCGAAAAGAGCAACAGAAAATAACGATGCAGTTACAAAATATTTTAATCCTGTTTTTCTATCAGGATCCTTATAAAAAAACCACAATATGAACATTAGTGCAGGCAGTATGGCAGCAAGATACAGAAACTGAATTTTCAGCGAATACGAAATAAAAACACACAGAGAAGCAAAGAAAAAATTTCTATTTGGATTATTTTCAAGCGCTTTTAGAAAGAAGTGTAGTGCAGCAAGCATGACAATTACAGCCATCATCTCTGATAGTGCGTAATGCGTAAATCCGAAGACATGCGGTTGCGTCATCGTAAGAACAATTGCAATCATCCAAAATAAAAACATATTTTGGCTTTTAGCTACAAAAAACAAAATCAGTAAACAAAAACACAAGACCACTAGACGAGCCACTAACAGGCTCGTTCCGAAGACTGCAAAAAACGGATACTGAATAATATTGAATAGTGGCCCACGAACAAAAGTTGTATTTTCTTTTGCTTCAAATGTTCCTGTATGTACAAAATTTTTAATTTGTGAAGCATACAACCCTTCATCTGTTAATGCACCGCGTGTTCCCGGATCGAGAGATGTGTCAGGATCGGCTCTCAAAAAAACAAGATGAGAAACAAACAGAAGAAGAAGAATGGAAAGCAAAAGGAAAACAGACTTATTTTTTTTAAACATAAGGTCCGACTTATTTATAAAACGAAAGCACCGATTTGATTATGTGCAGTTGTTCCGGCTTTTTCATGGAATAAAACAAAGGCAGTCTGACAAGACATTCCGAGAATTTATCTGCATTGGAAAGCGACGAGCCCGAATATTGATTTTTAAAATACTTCGATTGATGCAATGACTGATAATGAAAAACAGCATGAACTCCTGCCTTTTTTAAATGCAAAATCAGTTTTTTTCTTTCTTCTTCACAGGAGCAAACCAGATAATAGATGTGCCCATTGTGAGAAGCATATTCGGGAACATGAGGAATAGCAAGTTTACCCTCATTATTTAATTGATCAAATTGCTGATGATATTCATTCCAGATTTTAATTCTCTTATCATTAATTTTATCAAGAGCCTCCAGCTGTGCACATAAAAATGCAGCTGTTATCTCGGACGCAAGAAAAGATGAACCTAAGCCCACCCACTCATATTTGTCCACTTGTCCTTTATCGAATTCTTTTCGGTTGGTTCCTTTTTCCCAAATAATATCAGCGTTCTTCACCAACGATTTTTCATTTATGCAAAGCAAGCCCGCTTCCCCGGCATTAATATTTTTTGTTTCGTGGAATGAAAGGGTTCCCATATTTCCGATACTTCCCAAAGGTTTTCCTTTGTAGGTACATCCAATTGCGTGGGCTGCATCTTCAATAAGAAAAATATTATGCTTTTTAGCTAAAGCAGTAAGAGCTTTCATGTCGCAGGCAATGCCACCATAATGTACACAGACAATCGCTTTTGTTTTTTTTGTAATTAATGCTTCTGCTTTCGTAACATCAATGTTGGGTGAATTATCGGAACTATCAGCAAACACAAGCTTAGCACCACGAAAAGCAAAAGCATTTGCAGTAGAAACAAAAGTAAATGAAGGAAGAATAATTTCATCACCTTCATTAATTCCGGCGACAAGTGCCGCCATTTCTAATGCAGCAGAACAGGAGGAAGTAAGATAGGGTTGTTGAAATCCCGATTTTTTAAAAAAATCATGAACCTGTTTTGTAAAAAAACCATTTCCAGAATAAGTTCCTCCTTCCAATACTTTCCGGATGTATGTTATCTCCTTTCCGGTTAAGGCGGGTTTGTTAAAGGGAATCATGAGAGATGGGTTTTATGATTTTACGAACACTACGTTGTGGCTTTTTATTGATAGTAAGAAACGATCTTCCGATGTATTCACCAATAAGACCCAGCGACATAAGAATAAGTCCTCCGAGAAATAATAAAGATACAATCAGCGAAGTCCAGCCTTCTACTGTATGGTCACCGAAAAAATATTCACACAAATAATAAATCGCCAGGCCGAATCCTGCCAGTGCCATAATGAATCCTGTAACCGTTGCTATACGAATCGGGATAACAGAAAAACTGGTAGTATGACGAAGAAACAAGGACAAAGATTTTAAAAAACTGTATGTGCTTTTTCCTTTTTTTCGTGGGTGACAGCGCACATCAATCTGAGTGATGGAAGAAGTCAACTGCAGTAATAATCCGTCAACATAAGGAAACGGGCCTTCGTAACGAACAATTTCCTGAACAACTTCTTTGGTAATAATTTTATACGGTGAAAGATAAAGAGCCTTTGGTTTCTTCAGCAACCAACGTGCTATTCGACCGTTAACAAAGCTTCCAACACGTTTCCAGAATGAATGATAACGAAGCGAAAACTTTCCATAACACACATCGTAATCACCATTCTTACAAGTTTCATAAAGCAGTAAAATATCCTCCGGATCATGTTGCAAATCGTCATCCATCACAGTAACAAATTCGCCGGATGCATTTCGCAGACCTTCCATGATGGCATTATCCTGCCCGAAATTTTTCCTGAAAGTAATGCCGGTAACATTTCTGTTTTCCTGCACCAGATTCTCAATTTCCTTCCAGCTGTCATCCGTACTTCCATCATCCACAAAAATCACTTCATGTTCAATTCCACGAAGCGATTTTGTAATACCATCATACAATTCTTCCAGCGTGGATTCACTGTTATAAACGGGTATGACAACGCTGATTTCCATTATTTATTGATTACGATGATACTGTCGCGGTCAGCCGGATATGTCTTCCACGAGAAAGCAAATTTATCGGCAAGTCTTGATATTTCTTCCGTTAAAGATTTCTGATCATAACGAAAAGGTTGAATTCCGTCCTTTGTTTTTGAATAGCGTGAAGCCATTCTTCCAATCACATCTTTTCTGGATGACAGGTTTCTTATAGGTTCCGACAAAATTAATTTTGAAGTGCATGAAAATATTTTTGCAAAAAGTTCATTCGTCGCAGAATGAAATTGGTAGAGTGAGCCGGTCATTACGACGCAATCGGAGGAAGGAAATTCTTTCATCTCCAAAATGTTTTCACATAGTGCGTGGTATCGATTTTTTAAGGCTTTATTGACAAACATTTCATTGTTGTCAATTCCTGTCCAACTGACATTTCTTTTTTTGCATAATTCTGCAAATACAGTATCACCAAAGCAAAGTTCAAGCACCGATTTCACATTCCCCAGATAAGGAACAATCAAACGGAAGCGGTCTCTGTATTTTCCTGCATACAATGTATTCATCGCAGCCCTGTATACAAAGCGATTCCTGTATATGATTCCAATGCTATTTTTATTCTCCGTCATAAAACAGTTCCCGCACAACTGCGTCGCACATGCGTTTCCCGGCACGGGTCAGAATGTATGAATTTCCTTTTAATTCAACCATTGCTTCCTTTTGTTTTAAAGCAATAACTTTCCGAAAATACGAATAAATCTTTTTATTGAAAAACTTTTTTACATGATCCTCACTTACACCCCAGATGGTGCGCAAAGAAGTCATGATGTATTCATTGTACAAATCAGTTTCATTAAGTTCTTCGAGTGTAGCGGGTAATTTCCCCGACTCCATATTTTCAATGTACTCTTTCAACGAAGAAACATTCCACTGTCGGGATTTTGTGTTATAGGAATGCGCGGAAGGACCCAGTCCGAGATATTTTTTCTCTTCCCAATAACTGCTGTTGTGGCGCGAATGCCAGCCCTCTTTGCAATAATTTGAAATTTCGTAATGAATAAAACCGTTCTTTTCTAAAGTGTCAATAGCTTCATCAAACATCTTTACAGAAAGGGCTTCATCTACAGCCGGACTCTTCTTCTGCTGAATCAGCTGATCGAGCTTTGTGCCGGGTTCAACAGTAAGGCAGTATGCAGAGATGTGAGGCACATTTAGTTTTATGGCTTGCGCAAGGTTTTCTTTCCATGTTTTCATCGTTTGTCCTGGAATTCCATATATCAAATCTATACTCAGATTTGTATATCCGGCTTCAATCGATTTTTCAACCGCACGTATTGCCTGTTTAGCATCGTGTCTTCTTTTTAAATATTTTAAATCCTGATCATTGAACGACTGCGTACCAATGCTTATGCGGTTTACAGGAGTTTCTTTCAATGCCAGTAAAAATTCTTCGTTGATATCATCGGGATTCACTTCGAGTGTAATTTCAGCACCCATACTGATCGGATAATTTTTTTCAATCTCCTCGAAAATTCGTTGAATCTGTGAAGTCTGCATGAGCGAAGGTGTTCCTCCACCAAAATAAATTGTATCAATGGTTTCTTCCGATAAATAAAAAGCCTGCATGGAGGCTTCCAGTAGCATAGCTTCCAGAAATTGCTTCTGTAATTCTTGATCGGTTTCAGAATAAAAATTGCAATACGGACAGCGGGTCTTACAAAAAGGAATATGTATGTATATGCCGGCCATTCTATAAAAAATTAATCATGACAATCCCTGCATGCAAAAGCCACAAACAGCGAATATCCTTTTTCATAAATTAGAATTTTTTCAGAACAATGCGGAAGGTTGTTCCTTTGTTGAGTGCGGATTGTTTTACGAAAATTCTTCCGTTGTGATACACTTCAATAATTCGCTTGGAAAGCGATAATCCCAGACCCCAGCCTCTGTGTTTACTTGTAAATCCGGGTTTAAATACAGATTTGTATTGTGATTTCGAAATGCCTTTTCCGGTATCCTGAATATCGATGTAAACAAGATCAAATTCATCATGTAATGTAATATCAATATTTCCTGCACCACTCATTGCATCCACTGCATTCTTGCACAGATTTTCAATAACCCACTCAAACAGCTGCTGATTCAAGGGAAGAGAGACATCCTTTTCGGGAAGCGTTAAAGAGAAAACTACTTTGTCGGATGTTCTTACTTTGATATAATCAACCGAGTCGTGAAGCGACTTGATAAGATCTGTTTTTATCAGTTTGGGCTCAGCACCAATTTTCGAAAAACGCTCTGTTATTGTCTCCAGGCGCTTAACATCTTTATTAATTTCCGAAATAATGGATTCATCCACATTTTTCAACTTCAGGTATTCCACCCATGCAATCAGGGAAGACAGCGGTGTTCCAAGCTGATGGGCTGTTTCCTTAGCCATGCCCGCCCACACCTGATTCTGTTCTGACCGGCGCGCACTGCTGAAAGCAAGGTAGGCAACGATCAGGAACAATCCGATAATTCCGAATTGAACGATCGGATAATATTTAATTTGTCGTAACAGGAATGAATCTTCATAAAAAACAAGATTCTTTGTTTTGTTGTTCAGGAAAATTTCAATGGGTTTGTTTTCCTTTGCCATAGCGGCTCTCTTTGCCTCCATGTATTTGGGATCACTCGCCTTGGCAGAATCAATATTTCCAAAAGCAATAATTTTCGACTGCGTGCTGTCCATGATAATGACAGGTACAGACGCTGTATTAACAACCACTTCAGAGAAAAATGTTTTTACCAGATCATTCAGAACCTGCTGAAGCTTATCGAAAATCTGAGAATCCTGATAGTATAAATAATTCAGTGTTTTGTTGTGGTATTTTACTTCAATGGGTTCATATTTTGAAAAAGCCACCTTAACAAGGGAATCCATTTTTTCACCCACTTTAACTGGTTTTTCAAGATTGACCTGAGATACAACCACATCCTTTTCATCTGTAAGAATGATAGGAATGTTTTTGTTGCTTGAAATGATGTCTACATAAAAAGTGAGATCATTGGAATTGTTTTCAGTCAATAGGCGATGCATGGCAGTGGCCCACAATTCCACTTTTCGGCGTTCATCTTCCTGAATTTTTTGAAACAGATCTTCTGTATATATAACAAGGCTCGATTTCTTTTGAATGGCATCTGCCCATAACGCAGCTTTTTTACGTTCTTCCCCTGCTATTTTCTCAACCAACTGGTTGGTGTATAGCAGAGAAGCCCCAACTATTACCACAGCGGATAATAGAAGAAGAAGTTTCCAGCGTTGTTTTTTTGAATAGATGTCCACTAGACTATTTTTATTTCAGACTACAAAAATACGGTTTTTGTTGCATTGGCAAGAGAAAATTTGCCAAACGCTTTACCCAAGTAGTTTAGCGAAATCTGTGCTGCCTGATCTTATTAGGAAGTGCATTCTTGTGAACCATAACAGCAACGGTTTTCAGAGCAACATAGGAAGCAGAGAGATACATATATCCTTTGTATTTGCCAATTCCTCCCCAGGAATTTTTTGCAATATACCAACGCCCTCCTTTCGCATCTTTCGCGGTGCCCACAATGTGCATCAGATGATCCACCGTAGTTGCATGGTTATCAAAAAGCTGTTGCCGCATTGCTTGTGTGTGACGCCCTTCCATCCAGCCCATATCTGCCTTTCCTTTTTCATACAGAAAAGATTTTTCACTGACATCACCATCCCAGATAACTGTGTAGCCCTTTGCAAGAGCTGTATCAATAACCGACAAGAAATCATTCAAAGGCAAATTGTAATACAAATTTTGCGACCAGTTGAATTTTGATTCCAGACAAAAACTTTCATAGAACGAATGATGGGTATAAGAAGTAATCTCAAGATAATCCTCCGGCTTTATTCCGGTAACTTCATCCATGAATTGAAGCGAAGTCATCTTTTTTCCTTCGTATTGAAAAGTACTGACGGGCTTTCCCAGATATACATCCAAAATGCTGTCACATTTTATTTTCCAATACGAGGGCCAACTATCCCCTTCCCGGTGGATCAGACTTCTTACGTGTCGGAATATTGCAGAATCTATTTCCGAATGGTTGTATTCGGTGCATCCTGCTTTCATCCCCGTATAAACATCCTGTGGAACAAGTCCGTTTTCAGAAATGGTTTTCATTACATCATGCGCTTGTCCACCGGGTGTGAAAAAGTTGTACCCTGCCATTCGAAGATGCATTTCTGCTTTTCGCGGATAAGTGTAGCGGACAACGTACATTTCTGAAAGATCGAACGTATCGTGTTTGATTCTTAAAATTTCACTTTCAAGAAAAGATACCGTAGCAAAACACCAACAGGTACTGCTAATACACTGGTTTTTAACAGGCGTATTTGGAAGTATTTTCACTTCCACAAAGTCCGTTGATTGTGCTTTCAGTGCTGTCGGTAGGGTAACAAATAGAGCCAACAGAATGCACCAGCCTGGCGTATATTTTTTCATGAAACTGGATTAATCAAATTCTACTTTAAATTTATCCTCAGGGTCTTTGTTTTTCCCCTTGTCTTTTTTCTTATCAATATCTTTTTGTTTGTCCTTTTCCTTGTTTTTAATTACGGCTGAGTCTTTTTTAAACCAGTTGAATTCTTCATTCAGTATGGTTTTTAGATTCTGTTTTTCCTTCATAACACCCACAATAATTTTTGCTTTCCACCCTTTAGAGTCATAGGCATATTTTGGGTCATCAACCGTACCGGTAATCTTAACATAGATACTTGTTTTTCCCAAACCATCCTCTTCAACTACGCCAAAGTCTTCATTTTCCTTCTTTGCCTTTTTGGCTTTGTTTGCGAGAATTTCAGAAAGAAGCAGGCGAACATTATACTGTATCTCATTGTTAAATTTATGCTGTCCGGATACCGTCAGATTTAACTCTGAGGATTTAATTTCCATTGCGGGAATAAAGATTGTTTCGTTTTTAATTTCAATCTGATTTTTTAAAGTTGAAAAGGTAACACGTTCCACATCCTTTAGCTTCATGAAGCGGGACAAACCTTTCAAGGGCTCATAATTTTGCAATTCTCCGTTTTCGATCGAAATATCTGCTTTTGCATACAGCTTTTTCATATCCACTTCCAGTGAGGGACTCCAGACGGAGGCCAACTGAATATCGGATGTTACCTTACCTTTCAGGTTCTCATCCTTCATACTGCTCTGCCCAAAATTTTCAAACTGATAAAACAGTTTTTTAATATCCATTTTTTCAATATGCGCATCGCAGGAAATCAGAATTTCATTTTTTCTAGATCCGTCAACATATCCCTCTATAGACGCACTGCCGTCCATTACACGCAAAGTAAGATTATTTGTATAGCCTTTCTGATCTTTTAAGCGAATATTCCCTTGAACACCGGTAGCATGAAATTTTCTGAAGTAAACATTAGTAACGGAAAGATCAATATTAAAATCGAGCATGGGTGAAATTTCAAAATTATAGTCGCCGCTTTTGGCAGAGCTTTCGCCATCCTTCAATAATTCATCAAGGCTGACATTCGATGAAGAAAGCTTTGCATCAATCATCAGCTTTTCATTGTCGAGAAAGAAGAATGCGAGCGCATTGATAAAAGTTCCGTTTAACTGAAAGTCCGTTTTTGAATAATTCCCTGTCATCTTATCGACAATTAAATCATTGTTACTGAACTTACAGAGCGTAGAAATGTTATTGAATGAATAAGGCTCATTGGTCAGGCTGAATTTTCCATTGGTTAAAGTAAGTTCACCTGTAGTTTTACTTTTTATAAAATCAGCAGCCGTAAAATTTTCCAGATTATCAGGCTGACATTGGAAATTGATTGTATAAGCAATATCCCCTTCCATCTCTTTGATTTCTTCTGTTTCGATGAAGCGTGAAAGGTCTTTTAAATTCAGACTTCCGGCCGATTTAATGCGAATATCCGGACGTGCTAAATTAACAATCTTCATTTCAGCGGTTATCCTTTTCCCGTTAAAGTCAGCTGAAAGATCTGAAATATCGATGAAAGAAGAATAAATTGTATGAATGTTTCCATTACTGAATCGGCCATTAAAATTCAGATTTTTTAACGCAATGTTATTTTCCTTTTCTACAAGTTCTGCATTCGTGATCTTGAAAGTAATGTTGATTGCATGATAATCATTCCCTTTGAATGATCCTTTTATCTGCGCATCAAATTTCAGATCTCCCTTGCTGTCATATTTATCAAAGTAGGAACGATAATTTTTTGGCAGATCATCGATCACATCTTCCACACGCATACTGCTTCCACCAATGGATAAATCTACTTTTTGTTCGGCATCTCCATAGAATACATTTCCTTTGATTACAAAATCCTGCCCTGCATACGTCAGTGTTCCTTTTTCAATATTATATTGCTCTGCATTGGTTACGTCCATTTGCAAAAAGACATCCACATCCTGCTGGTTAATAAAATTTACTTTACCAAATTTTAAATAATTCACATGCGTTTCGCCGTCCACTTTTAGTTTGTAGAAACTGTCCCTAAAATTTCCCTTGAATAATATGTACTTCGCAAGCACCGAGAAATTCTGTTCCTCCGGTCGATTGCGGTAGTGAATATTCATGTTATTTAAAACCACTTTTTGTAAATCAAATTCCATAGAAGATTCACTGGAAGCAGTGTCGGTGCATTCTTTCCAGAAATGATAATTATCGGTACCGTCGCGGAAAACAACAATGTTTGCGCTGCCATCCTCCACAATTATTTTCTTAATTGAGACTGTTTCATCAAACAAATTCCAGACATTAAACAGCAAATAAACATTTTCAGCCTTGAGCAATTCGCCTTTGTTTTTAGCAGTTGTTGCATCCTTTGCAATAACGCCTGAAAATTTTATGGATGCATAAGGAAACGTACTAAAAATGGTTAATTCGATATCTTTAACCTCCACTTCCGAATTCAGCTGTTTGTTTAATTCCGCTTTGGCATAGTCTTTAATTTTGTCCTCATAGAAATAAACCAGAACAAAGCAAGCCGCAATGGTCAGCGCAATCACAGAAAAAAGTGTGATAAAAAAAATCTTCAGAATTTTTTTAAATCTTTTCATGTTTTTTATCCATTACTATATTTAACGAATGAAATGCATTTTTGTTATTTAAACCTTCCCATTTTTAAAAAGGCTATTTCCTGACCCGTCAGGAAACGCCAGCGTCCGCGCGGGAGATCCTTTTTGGTAAGCCCTGCATAATACACCCGGTCGAGCCTCACAACTTCATATCCCAGCGATTCAAATATTCTGCGCACAATTCTGTTTTTTCCCATGTGAAGTTCAATCCCAACGCACCGCTTATCCGGCGTGTCCTCCGAATAATTGATTGCATCAACATTTGCCTTTCCGTCTTCCAGTTCAACGCCATCCGCAATCTTCTGCATGTCCTGCGGAGTAATCGGTTTGCTGAGCTCTGCGTGATATACTTTCTGAACCTTATAACTTGGGTGTGACAGTTGCTTGGCCAGTTCTCCATCGTTGGTCATCAGAAGCAATCCCGTGGTCGTTCTGTCAAGTCGTCCTACCGGATAAATTCTTTCACGACATGCATCAGCAACAAGATTCATAACGGTTTGTCTTTCCTGTGGATCCTCCATAGTTGTGATATAATCCTTAGGCTTATTTAAAAGAACGTATACCAATTTTTCGCGCCTTAATTTCTTTCCTTTCCACTGAACATCATCGGTGGGAGAAACACGGAAACCCATTTCAGTAACTACTTTCCCATTTACCATTACTTCTCCTGCAGCGATCAGATTATCAGCATCACGGCGCGAGCAAATACCTGAGTCGGCAATGTATTTGTTTAAACGAATCAGTGCATTAGGAACTATTACTTCTTTCGGCTTATCGATGATTTCCTTCTTTTTGAAAGTGTCTTTCTTCTTAATGACAACAGCCTTTTCCCGCTTTTCAATTTCGAGTTGTTTTGCTTCCTGCTTAAATGATTTTTTTGGTTTTTTCTTAATCACACCTCGGTTAGCGGATTTTTTGTTTTCAATTTTTCTTTTCATTTTTTTCGGGTATTTAAAGTGGGATGAAATGCTTCGGGTATGTGGTTCAGTAAAAATTGTCCGCTGATCGGATTTAAAATGATGGTAATAATATCAAACTGCGCTTCCAGCTCTATTTCTTTCGATTGAATGTAAGCATCCCCTGCATTGATCAGGAAACGTTGCTTTTGAATTGTAACTGCCTCTTCAGGATTTTCAATATCATCACTGCTTCTTGTTTTAACTTCAACAAAAATAATTCTGCTTTCTTTTTCAGCGATGATATCAATCTCTTCTTTCTTAAAATGCCAGTTGCGTTCATGAATTACATAACCTTCCTTCATGAGATGCAGGAAAGCAAGCTCTTCACCACGTTTACCAAGTTCGTTGTGTTTAGCCATCAGTCAAATTTTAATGTTGTAAGATCGTTACAAACTTCGAGATTCACATTTCTTCCCATAATCATCGCGTTATTATCAGGAATATGTCCGGCAGGAAAATCAAAGCATACAGGAAATTGATATTCAGAGACCGCATCCATAATTATTTCTTCAGGTGTTTTTCCAAAGGGCACAGTATTGTCTTTCATTTCCGTCATTCCACCTATAACAAGGCCTGCCAGATTTTTAAGTTTTCCAGCTCGTTTTAATGATACCATCATTCTGTCGATGTGATACAGATATTCGTCCAGATCTTCTATAAATAAAATTTTATTTTCTGTATCAGGAAAGCTGCATGATCCCTGCAATGCGTATAGAAGTGAAAGGTTTCCTCCAACCAGGATTCCTTTTGCATTTCCCTTTTTGTTGTGTTTGTTTTCTGGAAAATGATACGAAAGTTTTTCTCCTGTCAAAACATTTTTCAAAGATAAAATGGCTTCATTATTACTACCGTCAACTGGAAAGTTAATCGGCATGGCACAATGTAAAGTCTCTGTATTCATGCATTGGTTGATGTGCGCATGCAAAACGGTCACATCGCTGAAGCCACAAATCCATTTTGGATTTTTTTGAAAAGAAGTAAAATTAATTTTATCTATAATGCGAATAATGCCGTATCCACCGCGTCCGCATAGAATCGCTTTCACTTCGGGATGATCTATCATCTTCTGAAAATCGGAAACACGTTCTGCATCGGTTCCGGAATACTGATTGAAATCACCGAACATATGTTCACTGCATATCACGTGAAAACCCCATTCTTTCAATTTAGAAATTGAAGGCTGCATTTCTTCTGCGCTTACTTTTCGGGCAGGTGCAAGAATGGCTATTGTGTCGCCGGGTTTCAGGTAATCGGGTTGTATCATGGGCTTCCTTCTTTATCGTTATTGGCATCATCTTCGGCCTCTTTTTTCTCACGTTCCAGTTTTGGCCAGGTAAGAAGATCATACACCAGCCCACCGAGTTTAATATTCTTTCTGTTGTTGAGTGAAACCACGCATTTCCCGGTTTCCAGATCGTGCATATAATATGTTTTAAATCCTTTCCACCAGCCAAAATGATAAATCACTTTCTGTCCGTTCTTCTTTTCACGAACACGGAATCCAAGACCATAGTTGCATTTGCGAAAGCGTGCCGGGTTTTCAAAGGTTGTAAAAGCGATATTCATCATCGGCTTAGAAATGAGTTTGCCGGCAAACAGAGACCGATCAAACAAAAACATATCTTCTGCTGTCGTATAAATTCCTTTGTCTCCCGCTACATCATCCAGATAGTCAAGTGGCTTTTCCACATATCCCTTTCCCAGCGGCATATGCCCGTGTACCTTCAGCTTGGATGTATCGCGACGTGAAACAACTAAGGTGTTTTTCATTCCGGAAGGAGAAAAAATATTTTTTTCTAAATAGGCAGCATACGACATTCCGCTGCTGCGCTCGATAATAAATGCAAGAAGAACATAATTCGTATTGCAGTATTTGTGACGATATCCGGGAGTGAAATCGAGCGACAGACCCAGGTTTCCAAATATTAACGCAACATCCCGCATAGATAATTTATTCTGTTTATCCCAGAAGTTCTCTGCCAGATAAATGTAATTCGGAAGTCCGGATGTGTGTTGCAGCAGTTGCCGTATGGTTATATTGTCGTAGGGAAGCTCAGGAATATATTTTTTAACCTTATCATCCAGTTTCAGTTTCCCTTTTTCGCAAAGCTGAAGTACGGCTGTGGCTGTAATGATTTTTGAAACCGAAGCCAGTTGAAACTTATCATCAACTTTTATTTCTTCCTTTGAATTGTAGCGTGCACGGCCATATGATTTTTTAAAGATCACACCTTCTTTTTCGGCGACGAGTAATACTCCGTTAATTGCCTTCTCGTTCCACAGCTTCTCAACCGTGGTATCAATCCATTGTTTTTCCTGCCTGAATTTATATTGAAGAAACGGCCCTTTCCAGGAAATGCTGCAAACTACTTCCTTTTGAATTTGGTTACTGATCTGATGCTTCTGTTCCGGCTCAGAACAGGAAGACATCCACAACAAAAGAATTATCAGAATTATCAGGCTGTTTCGCAACATGAGATTTTAACTTACTATACAAAGATACTATGAATTCAAAGCCTTGAAGTCATCAATTACGAATAAAATTCACATTGGTTTGTTAGTAACATTCCCCCTGAAGTTTCTTATCTTTGCCGGCTGTTGAACAATTTTTACAATGAAAAACAAACCGAAACGTTACACAATTACTTCTGCGCTGCCTTATGCAAACGGCCCGCTGCACATCGGCCATCTGGCCGGCGTTTATGTTCCCGCTGATATTTATGTTCGCTATCTGCGAATGCGGGGTGAGGATGTTGTGTTTATAGGCGGCTCGGATGAGCATGGTGTTCCTATCACCATCAAAGCACGGCAGGAAGGCGTTTCTCCTCAGCAGATTGTTGACAGGTATCATGAAATCATTAAAAAATCGTTTGAAGATTTTGGTATTTCCTTCGATATTTATTCACGCACTTCGGATCCTATTCATCATCAAACGGCATCCGAATTTTTTGAAACACTGCATAAGAAAAATATCTTCATCGAAAAAGTGACCGAACAATATTACGATGAAGAAGCCAAACAGTTTTTAGCCGATCGATACATCACCGGAACCTGTCCGCATTGCAACAATGAAAGGGCATACGGCGATCAGTGTGAAAAGTGCGGAACCTCGCTGAATGCAACTGATTTGATTAATCCTCATTCTGTTTTGAGTGGGAACCAACCTGTGATGAAAGAAACACGCCACTGGTTTTTACCCTTGGATAAAGATGAAGAATGGCTTCGTAAATGGATTCTTGAAGATCATAAAGAAGACTGGAAAACGAATGTTTACGGACAGTGCAAATCATGGATTGATCAGGGTTTGCAACCACGTGCCGTGACGCGTGATCTGGACTGGGGCGTAAAAGTTCCTTTGAAAGAAGCCGAAGGAAAAGTTTTGTATGTATGGTTTGACGCGCCGATTGGTTATATTTCATTTACCCGTCAGTGGGCGGAAGCGAATGGAAAAGACTGGGAATTATATTGGAAAGATAAGGAAACTGCTTTAATACATTTCATCGGAAAAGATAATATTGTTTTTCACTGCATCGTTTTTCCTGCAATGCTGAAGAATGAAGGCACATATCTTCTTCCTGATAATGTTCCTGCTTTTGAATTTTTAAATCTGGAAGGCGATAAAATTTCCACTTCACGCAACTGGGCTGTTTGGCTTCACGAGTATCTGCAGGACTTCCCAGACATGCAGGATGTGCTTCGTTACGTACTTGCATCCATCGCACCTGAAACTAAAGACAATGATTTTACTTGGAAGGATTTTCAGGCACGCAACAACAGTGAGTTGGTAGCTATTCTCGGAAATTTTGTAAACCGCACCATGGTGCTTACGCATAAATTCTTCGACGGAAATGTTCCTCCTTTGGCTGCATTAACGCCACTGGATGAAGAAACTTTGCAAACGCTGAAAGCCGCCCCTGACCGCATTTCTGCAAGCATGGATCTATTCCGTTTTCGCGAAGCACTTAGTGAATTTATGAATGTCGCCCGGTTGGGAAATAAATATCTCACCGACTGTGAACCCTGGAAGATTAAGGACAATCCCGAAAGAGTGGGAACTATTATTAACATCTGTATTCAGATATGCGCCAATCTGGCCGTACTGGCAGAAACGTTTCTTCCTTTCACAGCGAAAAAAATTCAGACAATGCTCGGCACAACGCATTCACCATGGGATACAGCAGGCAGGAGTGATCTGGTGGCAACCGGATCAAAATTACAACAGCCTTCGCTTTTATTTAGTCTGATTGAAGATGCGACTATCGAACAACAAAAAGAAAAACTGATCAACACCAAAAAAATGAACGAAGAAGTTACAACATGCGTTCTGCCGATTAAAGCGAATATTGAATTTGATGATTTTGGCAAAATGGATTTGCGTACAGGTCTTGTTCTGGAAGCAGAAAAAATGGCGAAGACTAAAAAGCTGTTGAAGTTGAAAGTGGATGTGGGTACAGATGTTCGCACCATTGTTTCTGGCGTTGCAGAATATTTTGAACCCGAACAGCTGATCGGAAAAAGAGTAGTTGTACTGGCAAACCTTGCTCCGAAAGACTTAAAGGGAATCACTTCACAGGGAATGATTTTGTTTGCAGAAAATGCCGATGGAAAACTGGTTCTGGTTTCTCCTGAAGAAATAGCATCTGCGGGAAGTTTGATTAAGTAAAAAGTTAATCGTTATTCGTTAATCGTTATTCATTATTCGTGTAGTCGTTATTCGTGTATTCGTTAATAGTTTATTCGTAAATGTTTTTTGAGTCATTAATTATTCGATTTCATCTTTTGCATAATTATAGCTATTTATTATCGACCCTTCACATTATTCACTTTTAAAAGCAATAATATGAATGAAAGAAAAATAAAATCATTTCAGGACTTGGATGCTTGGAAACAATGTAGAATTCTTAGGAAAGATATTTGGTTGTTTTGTAAAACACTTCCACCCGAAGAAAAATTTCGTCTTGTTGATCAGTTAATCCGGGCTTCACGTTCTGTTACCGCAAATATTGCTGAAGGTTATGGTCGATTCGGACATCAGGAAAATATTCAGTTCTGCAGAACTTCACGTGCATCTTTATATGAATTAATTGATCACATGACAACGGCTGAAGATTGTGAATATATGAACCATTCGGTGTTTTTAACTTGCTTGGAAAAAATAGAACGTTGCATAATATTAATGAATGGATATATTAACTATTTAATTGATGCAAAAAAAAGAGATTCCGGCTATTCTAAAGAATCAGAAACATCTTATGGAGAGTAGGCTATTTTCATGACAACCATTCTTTTTTCTTCAACCCCTCATCCACCGATTAACCATTAACGTTTAACGAACCAACTATGAAAAAACACTTTCTTCTTCTCAGTATTCTTGTTGTGTCAACAACTCTGCATGCACAAATACCAGATATTCCCAATCTGAATACAGACCCGTCAATAATAAAAAAATACCCCACACTCGAAAAAGCAGTGGCTCATTTTTATAAGAACTATGGCGTAGATGATAATAATGTCATTGAAATCAGTCGTAGACCTGAAGGATGGTTTGTTGCAAAAAAAGTATGGGAAAATAATAATCTTACCATACAGAAAACCGAAAAGTTTTGGGATTTGAAAAGTGGTGAATTTGTTACAATCAAAGACTTTTCTGAAGCCCTTCCCAATTTTTTAAAGAAAGATTCTTATCTACGTGGTCTATCTATGGAAGACTGGAACCATTGTGTTTATTATGGATACGATGAATGGGACATTGATATGATCAAAGCTTTCGGTCAGAATTCCAAACTTTCCGACACAGTGCTTTATGGACTGGCTAGGGCATACAGCAACTTTGCATTGGGATTTATCAGAGGTCAATATGGTTTTCGCTCTCAGAAAACAAAGGTCTTAGGTTATGAAAAAGCAAGTGAAGAACAACTGAATAATTTTCTTCTTTTTGAAAATAAATGCATTGAATCTCTGCATAAGATTTATCAGCGCAACCCTTCCTTTCCAACGCTGATCGGTACAATCCAAAACAAGTGGGCCAACGAACAGATGAATGCATGGATGGTTCTCATCAGCATCCATGAAGAAGAAAAAGCAAAAGGATGGCTGCATGAAAATTTCTATAACGGATTCATGATCGCTACGGCGAAAAATCAGCTGAACGTCTGTAAGCAAGATGGAATCTTATTTACAAACGGTGATAATGATACTTTTCCGCTTTGGTATGTTCAGGAAATGATGAGTTATCGTAAAGATGTAACCGTTCTTAATCTGAGTTTACTCAACGCAGGTTGGTATGTGGATATGATGGTAAACCGCACAAGTTACGCAAAAAAAATTCCTTTATCACTGACGAAAAATCAATACGATGATAATGGTATTGATATAATATACATAGCAGAAAAAACCGCGCCTGCACAAAATCTGAAAGAAATTTTCGTGCAATTTAAAGATACTCCATCTGCTTTTCGCATGGCGGGTTTCGGCTCTGATTCTGTTTGGTCTTTTCCAACGGCAACTTATTTTCTGGATATAAATCCAAGAGAGATTATACGAAACGGAGTGGTTCCTGAAAGCTGGAAAAACGATATTCAAGAGAAAATGGAATGGAAAGTAAAAAAATCCTATTTATTTAAAAGTGATCTGATTGCGCTGAACCTTATGGCCACGTGCGATTTCCAGCGTCCGTTGTATTTTTGCAGTACGGTGTCATCAGGCAGTTTTCTCGGGCTGGAAGATTATTTTAAAAACGATGGGCTGGTCTATCAACTTATTCCGGCAAAAAATTCTGAGAAAAACAGTTCATCATACGGGCGCATGGATACGGATGCTTGCTATGATAACCTGATGAACAAGCTGGAATGGAGCGCACCGGAAAACGCCAACGACGAAAATTCATTTGACAATCGTATGAGCTCAACCTACCGCTGGACATTTTCACAGCTTGCCGAATCCTTGCTGGCTGCCGGAAAAAAGGACAGTGCCCGCAAAGTGGTGGATCGTGCCATGGAACTGATGCCTGAAAAAGATGTGCCTTACGATCAGTTTTTATTGTTTCTGGCGAAATCATATTATAGAACAGGCGATATTGAAAAGGCTGACAAAATTTATTTTCACCTGCTGGAGATATACGATGGCTTTCTGAATTCAGTAACAGGAACCCGGGACATGAAGAAGTACCGGGATGAAATACGGACTTCTCTTGCGGTACTACAGGAGATCACACGCGTGACAGATGTAAACAATCGTACTGTGCTTCACTCCAAAGCCAATGCAGCTTTTGAAAAGCATGCTGCGACTTTTCCGGATATCATTGATTAGGGTTTGATTTATTCAGGGCTTTTGCAGTTTTTCTTACTCATCCCCCAGCCCATGCCTAGAGAAGGGGAGTTCAGCCTTTAATTTGTTAAGCGTAGTCTGAAAACCCCGCAGCGCTTTACTACGCCTGCTCCTGACGAAGCATTTTGCATGCGTTGCGCTCAAAAAGCTAAACGCGCGGGAACGGGTTGAAATGGGCAAATTATTGTTTTAAAATTTAATTGTATTTTTACATCAGCGCGGTTTAATGTGAAATTTAAAACAGTTACCATGAAAAGATTCAAATTTCTGCTGTTGTTTGTTTTTATGGCTAGTCTTCCGGCCATGGCACAGCGCGACGCCGACCTTGAGGGGTTGCGTCAGATCACCAAACGATATTCGCTGATATATCATGAAGAAGAGTTCCTGAAGCAATTGCAGGAGATCGAGGAATCTTCTAACCGGGTGTCCCTGATGAAAACCAAATACAAAGACGACCTGGAAGCCAATCCAGCGGATTCGATGAATGTTGAGATTAAAAACGCCGAGAACGCTATGGCAGGGTTTAAACAAACCATGAAAGAACGCTATTCCACCGAAACGGTGCTGAAGGAAATTGATTTCAATCTTCATATGACCAAGGTGTATGTCAAGGCCGCCATGCAAACCAAGGATGATCCTGACTGGACATACTCTTCGTGGAAGAAACCCGAAAAGAATTTCATGAAAGCCGGCACTTATCTGGAACTTCTGAAACTGAGAAGCAAGCCCAGCGATTCCGTCTACCTGAGCAACGTCAACGCCTACAATGCCAGAAAACATTATATCGACTCTGTGACCGACGTCGCCCGGAGCAAGTATGTCAAGCCCATTTACAAGGCCCTTCCCGACGCCTATACAGGCGCAGATAAAGAGCAGTTAAGGGGCAAGGCTAAGGACCTGTTCAACAACCATTGTTCGGGATATACGGCCGTTAAAGTGAGCCTTCCCGAAGCCTCCTGGGAAAGGGTGTCCGGAGCGGAGTGGGATCAGGCGTCCCTTTCGTTCCGCAAATACGACAATTCGTTCCTTAAGGTCAACATCGTCTGCCGAAAAAAAACCGAAGCCAGTCCGGGGCAGACATACCTCGCGGATTTTGATCTGATTCGCGACAATATCAACCAGAAATTCAAGATCAATTGCATCTGTTCGGGATTGCAGTATAAACCCATTTCCAATACCAAGTAAGGGCACCTTCCCGAACAGGCTTCAAAGAAAAAACGGGTAAAACGGATTTATTAGGTTTGTCCGACATCTTCCCCAAAATACAGAGTGAGAGTGAGAGAGTGTTGTGAAGCAACGATTGTTTGCGCGCGAACGTGGACATCGCAGCGTTGTGTGAATTTTATTTTTTGATAAGTCTGCGCCCGGGCCAGGTATCTTTATTTAATAAGCCAGCGCACAGGCGAGGTGGCGCGACTCGCCCTATCAGCCGCACTATTCCACTTATCTTTAAAAATTTTATAATGCCTACGCACAGTCCATGTTTCGCGGCGGCCCTTCGCCGCGAGTCCCTTTTTTGTTAAGCGTAGTCTGAACGATGTCTCTTCGAGCCGCCCGCCCGGACGAAGTCCATTCGGACGGGGACATCCTGCAGTCCCGACATCATTGGTTTCACAGTCATCTCTTTTGTTCCTCGCTCCCTCAGCCGCAACACTCCGCCACAGGCGAACCTGCTCGTGCGTCATCCATCCACAAGCATGCGGATGGATTCTGCTGGACCGAAACGATTTTGCTAATGGCTTTTGGAATTTCGTGGATTACGAAAGGTTGGGCTTTTTATAGAGAATCCTAATTGAAACTCAAAAGCACTACATTTTTCATCTTTGCTTTTCTGCCACTATAATAACAGTTAAAAGACCTTTCAATTTAATGAAATATTTTTATGTGATGTAAGGATTTTAGTTGTTTGTTAATGCTTTTAAAAAATCTCTAATTCGTTTCTTG
>JAZDMK010000225.1:0-4472 GCA_043800975.1 Bacteroidota bacterium
GATCATCAGTTGATCATAAATGCCATTTGTTGTAAAATCATATACAGGGTTTTTGCAGTCATTAAACGGCAAACTCCATATGTATGCCTTTATAAAGAAAATTTTGTAAAATAGTTTGGTTATGTCTTAGAATTCATGAGCACATTTGAAATAAATTGATGAAGCGAATAGCCCTGGCGCAACTCATCTAAAAAGATCGTCGTAGTTTGCAACTACGACGACAATATTCTTTTTCAGTAATCTCAATTACCCGCTCCTGCGGGCCTTACCAACCCGCCACTTTTCAAAACCGGGCTGACACTTTTTAATACTCGAACGTCACTTTCCGATACTGGGATGTCACCGACCGAAACTCGTCCGACACTTTCCGATACTGGACCGACACCGACCGAAACTCGTCCGACACTTTCTGATACTCGCCGTCACCGAGCGATACTGGCCTGACACTTTCCGATACTGGACCGACACCAACCGAAACTCATCCGACACTTCCTGATACTCGCCGGCACCGAGCGATACTGGCCTGACACTTTCCGATTCTGGACCGACACCAACCGAAACTCGTCCGTCACTTGTCACCCGTAACCTGTCACTGCTTAAAACTCGCCTGTCACTTGTCACCCTGAACCTGTAACTTCTAAAAACTTATTTCTTCATCAACCTCTCTATCTCTTCCACTTCCACCGGTATGTTTTTCATCAAATCTACCGGGCCGTTTTCGGTGATCAGAATATCGTTTTCGATACGAATTCCTATTCCCTCTTCAGGAATATAGATGCCGGGTTCGCAGCTGAACACCATGCCCGGGCGCAGCGGCTCGTAGCGCGATCCCACGTCGTGCACATCCAGCCCCATGTAATGCGAAGTGCCGTGCATGAAGTATTTCATAAATAAAGGTGATGCCGGATTCTGATTTTTCACATCAACTTCGGTAAACAATCCTAGTCCGATCAGTTCCTTTTCCATGCATTTGCACACTTCCTGATGATAGGAATCAATGGTTGCGCCAACAACCAGCATCGAGGTAGCTTTTCGCATCACGCGCAGGCATGCATTGTACACATCTTTCTGGCGGGGCGTAAATTTTCCATTCACGGGAATGGTGCGGCTAAGGTCGCCGGCATAGTTGGCGTACTCGGCACCGAAGTCGAATAATATCAGATCGCCGTCTTTGCATTCTTTGTTGTTCTCGATATAATGCAGCACACAGGCGCTTTTGCCGGAGGCAATGATGGGATAATAAGCATGACCTATAGCGCGGTTGCGGATAAATTCGTGCGTGATTTCAGCTTCCAGTTCGTATTCCATCACACCGGGTTTTGTAAAGGCCAATACACGGCGAAATGCTTTTTCAGTAATGTCGATGGCCTGCTGCATGAGTGCAATTTCGGCAGCCGACTTGGTGGCCCTTAAATAAGAAAGTATGGGTGCAGCGCGGCAGAAGGCGTGCGCCGGAAATTTATTTTTTATATCATTGGCCAGGCGCATTTCCTGCACAGGCACATCGGTTGAAAAACGGAAATACTCATTTGTATTAATGTATGCGTTATCGGCAAAAGCCATTACTTCGCGCAATGCAGCATCAAATCCGGTGTTCCACTGCACATTCTGTATACCGGACACCTTTTGTGCTTCTTCCTTTGTGTGTCGCTTGCCGTACCAGATGGCCATGGTCTCGCTGGTTTCCACTACTAATAAAACTTCACGCAGTTTTGGATTGGGACAATCGGGCGCGAGGATCAGAAACGACTTTTCCTGATCGATTCCCGTGAGCCAGAAGAAGTCGGAACTTTGGCGGAACGGGAAACACTGGTCACCATTGCGTGGCATCTCATCGTTAGACGTGAAAACGGCTACAGACGAAGGCTTCATCTTCGCGATGAAATTTTTTCTGTTTTGAATAAACAAATTGGCATCAATCGGATCGTACTTCATATCAGTTAATTATAAATTATTTGAAATATAATGTCTTTTTTCTTTGGAAAAAAAAATCGAAGGTCTAAATTTGTTGGCTTCAATTCCAATTTCTTTCGTTCAAAAGTAAGTAAAAAAATTTCAAACTAAAATTTTTATGGACAAGTCGAATTTAGTGGTTTCATCCATTGGCCAAAAACTGTTTGTAGCGCTGGCCGGGCTATTTCTGATGTGTTTCCTGCTGATACATTTGGTCATCAACCTGTTGGTGCTTCGCAATGACGGTGGAGACTGGTATTTGCAGGCGGCTCACTTCATGGGTTCCAATGTTTTTATCAAAATTTTTGAAGTGGTTCTCTTCGGAGGATTTTTTCTTCACATGATTGTTGCCGTTTTTGTAACGCTGAAAAACTGGGCCGCCCGTCCGGTGAATTATTACAAAAGTAATCAGTCGAAAACATCCTTCTTTTCGAAGTATATGTTTCACACCGGGCTCATCATTCTTGCGTTTCTGGCGCTTCACTTTGTAAACTTTTTCTTTGTAAAGCTGGGTTGGGTAGCACCACCGGAAGGCGTTGAGCGGGAAGATTTTTATACAATGTGCGTGATGCTATTTTCAAATGTTTGGTATGCCGTAGTTTATATTGCTTTTATGATTTTCCTGGGCTTCCATCTGAATCATTCGCTGCAATCGGCTTTCCAGACGCTGGGATGGAACCACAATAAATACACTCCGCTGATCAAAGGCTTCGGCACCTTTTACGCTATTCTGATTGGTGCGGGATACAGCATTATTCCCATTTATTTTCTTTTCTTTTTTAAATAGTAACTACGTTAATACTTCATATACGTTATGACAACGATTAACTCAAAAATTCCCGAAGGGCCGGTAGCTGAAAAGTGGTCGAACTACAAAGACTCCGGCAAGCTCGTCAATCCTGCCAACAAGCGCAAACTGGATATCATTGTTGTGGGTACCGGTCTGGCCGGCGCATCCGCTGCTGCTTCACTTGGCGAAATGGGCTATAGCGTTAAGGCTTTCTGTTATCAGGACAGTCCGCGCCGTGCACATAGTATCGCGGCACAGGGCGGTATCAATGCTGCCAAAAATTATCCCAACGATGGCGACAGTGTTCACCGTTTGTTTTATGATACCGTAAAAGGCGGCGACTATCGTGCCCGCGAAGCCAACGTTCATCGTCTGGCCGAAGTGAGCAACGCTATCATCGACCAGTGTGTAGCGCAGGGTGTTCCATTTGCACGCGATTATGGCGGTCTTTTGGATAACCGTTCGTTCGGCGGTGCGCAGGTATCGCGTACGTTCTATGCACGGGGTCAGACAGGACAGCAATTGCTGTTAGGCGCATACAGCGCTCTGAGCCGTCAGGTTGAAAAAGGAACCGTTAAATTATACACCCGTCGCGATGTGCTGGAAATTGTTATCGTTGAAGGAAAAGCGCGGGGTATCATTGTCCGCAATCTGATCACCGGTGAAGTTGAAAAACATTCTGCGCATGCGGTAGTGCTTGCTACCGGCGGTTATGGAAACGTATTTTATCTTTCCACCAATGCGATGGGGTCGAATACAACTCCAATATGGAAAGCCTATAAAAAGGGTGCCTGCTTTGCGAACCCTTGCTTTACGCAGATCCATCCAACCTGCATTCCGGTTCACGGAGACTATCAAAGTAAATTAACCTTGATGAGTGAAAGTCTTCGTAACGATGGTCGCATCTGGGTTCCCAAAAGTAAAGAAGCGGCTGAAAAACTTCGCAAAAAAGAAATTCGCCCTTCCGATCTGAAAGAAGAAGAACGCGATTATTATCTCGAACGCAGATATCCTGCTTTCGGAAACCTTGTTCCCCGCGATGTTGCATCCCGTGCTGCGAAAGAACGCTGCGATGCCGAACATGGCGTAGGTAGCGGACTTGCTGTATACCTCGATTTTGCAGATGCCATCAAACGTTTAGGTAAAGGTAACATCGAAGCCAAGTATGGCAATCTGTTCCAGATGTATGAAAAAATTGTGGATGAAAATCCATACGAAACACCCATGATGATTTATCCGGCTGTGCATTATACCATGGGCGGACTGTGGGTTGACTATGAACTCATGACTTCTGTAAAAGGATTGTATGCACTGGGCGAATGCAATTTCAGTGATCACGGGGCCAACCGTCTCGGCGCTTCCGCACTGATGCAGGGCCTTGCCGACGGGTATTTTGTTCTTCCTTATACGATTTCAAATTATCTGGCCGATGAAATTCACACACCCCGTTTCTCAACCGAACTGCCCGAATTTAAAGAAGCGGCCGACTCTGTCAACGAACAAATCAATCGCATGACAAGTGCCAGTGGAAAACATTCGGTGGATTATTACCACAAAAAGCTTGGAAAAATCATGTGGGAAAATTGCGGCATGGGAAGAAATGAAGAACGTTTGAAAAAGGCACTGAAAGAGATTCCCGAACTGCGTGAAGAATTCTGGAAAGATGTAAAAGTTCCCGGAGGCGTGAATGTATTCAATCCTGAACTTGAACAAGGCGGACGCGTTGCTG
>JAZDMK010000226.1:0-5799 GCA_043800975.1 Bacteroidota bacterium
CAGAAATAGAAACCAATGGAGCATATTTTGGTGAAATTCAAAAACAAATGATGGTGAAGATTGAAGAGCTAACACTGTATGTAATTCAGCTAAAAAAAGAAAATGAAGAATTAAAAACAATAATCAAAGATCAATAAAAATGCGCAATTTTAAAACATTGATACTGATTTCTTCCCTAATGATAACTTCAAATTGTCTTTCCATTAATAAAGATTCGGTTAGAAATTACAGGTTTATAGTGTCTGGTGGATTCCAGGGTAATATTTATTACAAACTTAAAGATTTTTACTATTTTGATGTTCATAGGATAGGGTCAAAGGATGTAAATTTTGGATCAGGTTTTAATATTTCAATAGGTTTTCTTCCGAAAAAGAATCACATGTTGTTTTTAGGATTTGAAAGATCATATGAGAAATATTCTTATACCGATTATCCTCAAAGCCCTTGGTCAATTTCCCAAAATCACTACACGACTGTCTCAAAAAACTTTAGAAATACTTTTGTTTTTTTAAGCTATTTAAAGAAATGGAGTTTAAAAAATGAAAAATCAGGCTTCCTGACAGGAATCAAGGTTGGGGATTATTATAAATTCATATCACATGCGAACGTTGCGTATCATTTAGGAGACAGTATCGTTGATGAATTTTCGGGTAATTCTCGTTGCAAATATTCACTTCACGATCACTGGGAAAGTTTCTTGAAGTTCGGTCGCTCTTTCAGTTTGATACTGGGCTATGAATATGCTTTATCAAATAACTGGATGGTTGGGGTAAACTTGTCATATCAATACAGGAGGGAGCGACCAGACGCATATAGAACAAACAGAAATTTAACGGTTTTCGATATTAAATTACTTTATCTTTTATGAAAACAACATTCTTCTTCGCCTTATTTCTGCTTGTTTCTCAAAAGGGAATAGGACAAATGAATTTACTTGATAACTCGTCTTTTGAAAATACGAATCTTTCGACAATTTATTATGATAACTGTAAATTTTATACAGCACAAGGTTTTTCCAACTGTGTGCCCAGTTGGAACGTTGCAGTAAGAGAAAACGACTATGGTTTACCTTTGCTTATAATAAATGGGAACAATGATTGTAAAAATATCATACACTTGTTTATCCCACCTACATATTCTAATGGAGTTCCACTGTATCAGGATTTAGCTGAAACGTTCTATCAAAATACATATTCTGAAGAACATAATATTTGTATGGATTACTTTATCAAACCAAATAACAAAAATATTATTATTATTGGACCAAATTATGATGATGAAGAGACTAATCCTGCTGGGATTTACCAAAACTTTAATGGTTCTCTTATTAAAGGGGGGAAATATCTATTAAAGCTAAAAATATGTCCATTAAACAAAGTGACGGTAAATCATATAGAAATATTTGCTACAACCTGGGGAGAACATTGGGCAGATGATAACAATAATAATAAACGATTATTAATTGCTGAAGAATGGTGTTCGAATGTTAGTAACGCGAGATGGTATCAAAAGGAATATGTTTTTACTGTACCCTCTAATTATGAATTAAATTATTTAGTAATCTTCCCTGAATGCAGAAAAGTTAATGATGGTTCTCCTTTTATACGTAGTTTTTTTGCAATAGATGATGTTGAATTGTATAAATACGATGAATACTATTGCCCTAATGAATTACTGATTGAAAACAAAACGTATGACTCTTATTTTTACAATAATCAACTACAAAATTTGAATTTCGATTTCTATGCAGGGGATGTGTTAAAAGCTGGTTTTGATGTAGGAGCACCAACATCTAATGGAAATGTTTTAGTAATGAGCAACGCAACAATTACGTATAATGCAGTAACCAGAGTTGAATTGCTCCCCGGTTTCACTGCTGATGAAGGTTCGTCTTTTATTGCTGATGTTAAACCATGTGAAGGTGGACAAAAAATTATAAATCCAAATTCACATTTCAATGAAAACAGTTTAGTTCCGAATAACGAAAATTTAAATAAAACATCAAATAATTTCAACCTGAAAATCTACCCCAATCCCACAAACAATCAATTAACAATTGAATACACAACATTGCAGGAATGCAGACCGGTCATTACTTTGAATGATGTCTATGGTAAAATTGTTTTTCATACAGAATTGTCTGGTGGCAAGCAAACTATTGATATCAGCACCCTTCCCGCAGGTGTGTATTTATTAAAATTTGTATGTGGTGAACAAACTGAAGTAAGAAAAGTGATTAAACAGTAAAGTACCAACCCACCACTTTTCAAAACCGGGTTGGCACTTTCCGAAACTCGTCCGACACTTTCAAATACTCGCCGTCACCGAGCGAAACTGGCCTGACACTTTCAAATACTGGCCCGACATCGTCCGAAACTCGTCCGACACTTTCTGATACTCGCCGTCACCGAGCGAAACTAGCCGTACACTTTCCGATACTGGCCCGACACCGTCCGAAACTCGCGCGACACTTCCTAATACTCGCCGTCACCGAGCGAAACTGGCCTGACACTTTCCAATACTGGCCCGACACCGACCGAAACTCGCGCGACACTTCCTGATACTCGCCGTCACCGGGCGAAACTCGCCTGTCACTTGTCACCCGTAACCTGTAACCAATAAAAACTGCATTATCAACCGCCTTTTCCCAAAGTATCTATACTGATTACTGACTACCGATCACTCTTGCCTGCGTCAAGCAGGGATTACTGATCCGTCGCCGGTGGCGGACAGGGAAGTATGAATTTGTGCGAACTACAAATGATGGAAAAATTAAAAGACATAAGACAAAAGTGTAAGTATTCTATGCTGAAATTGATTTCCCGGAAAATGTATCTTTGTGAAGTTACAAAACTATCATAAAAATAATTCTGCGTGAAAGCCGGCTTCATACAAACTTCACCGATTTTCGGGGAAAAAGAAAAAAACTTTGATCAAGTGCGCTCCCTTGTGGGCGATGCAAAGACAGATCTGCTGGTGCTTCCCGAATTGTTTGCTACAGGTTATGCGTATCGTTCGAAAGAAGAAGCGGAGAAAATGGCTGAAGATATTCATGGGCCGACTGCAAATTTTTTATGTGAACTTTCAAAGAAAACTGAAGGCGTTATTGTTGGCGGATTTGTTGAAAAAGCCGAAGGAAAAATATTCAATTCGTCACTGATCGTTTATGAAGGAAAGGTGATTGATACATACCGGAAAATTCATTTGTTCAACAAAGAAAAGCTCTGGTTCAGCCCGGGTGACAAGCCTTTTCGGGTGTATGAAATAAATAATTTTAAACTGGGTGTAATGATCTGCTTCGACTGGATCTTTCCGGAAGTGGCTCGGACAATGGCATTGAAAGGGGCACAGATCATTGCGCATCCTTCTAATTTAGTAATGCCCTGGTGCCAGCATGCGATGATTACACGTTGTATAGAAAATCGGTTGTTTGCTGTAACGGCCAACCGCATTGGCACAGAGCAGCGCAATGAAGATATTTTCACGTTCACAGGTGGAAGTCAAATTGTATCGTATGATGGAAGTGTTATGTGTGCGGCTGCTGATGATAAGGTTGCGCTTTCGATTGTTGATGTTGACATTCAGAAAGCCAACAACAAAACAATCAATCAATTCAATGACGTGATAGGTGACAGGAGAGAGGAATTTTATAAATAATATGATTCAAACATTTTAAATTAAATTAAGATTTTGAAAGCGGTTAGAATATTCATTGTTTTTCTCATGTTACTTTTTTGTTTTCATCTTAAAGGTCAGATATACATAGGCAGATACCATTTTGGGAAAGAGGGGTGTCGGAAAATTTTAAAAAGATATATGAATGATTCTCTCTACCGAACCTATGAAAATCGGATTGTTCAAAGAAAAGACAGAGTTGTAAAAAGTAAACATCAGGCAAAAAAAACTATAGAGCCTTTGGCTATTGCAAAATACGGAGACCAGAAAGATGAAAGGCCCTACGAAATACATTTGATTAACGGATTGTGGTTTATGAAGGGAACCTTAAGTAAGCGATGGACTGGAGGTACTATCATAGGCGTATTGGATTCTAAAACCGGAGAGGTTTTGTTTATTATGCATACTAAATAATGATTCCTGTGAGAAGCTTTTTTCTTCGGTTCAATAAATTTTAAGGAAATAGTATCTTTGTTTCAGTATGCAGAACTCTATTCATAATTTTTACAACGCAACTATTACGGCATTGGAATCTGATATAAAAAAAGTCAGAAAGATTCTCACATACCTTTATTTAATTCGTCTTTTCACTTTTCTTGTTTTTGGATTTTTTCTGGTTTTCGCTATTCTGGATAGTGACAAAACAGCCGCTATCGTATTATCATCAGTCAGTTTGATTCTGTTTCTGATTGCGATAAAGTATGATTTGCAATTCGGGTACAAAAAAAGATTTCTTCAAAACAAACTGCTCGTTAATCAAAGTGAGCTGAAGTTTCTGGATCATCAATACAGCGAAAGGGAAACGGGCGAGGAATACAATTGTTTAAATCCCCATCTGGCAGCTGATTTCGATATCTTTGGTCAGAGCTCGCTGTATCAGTATCTGAATCGTTGTTCTACCCGAAACGGCAAAAATAGATTTGCTGAAAATCTTTGCAACTCACAGCTGGATGAAAAAATTATTTTGGAAAAGCAGAATGCCATCAAAGAATTATCTGAAAAGAAAGAATTCATTCAGGATTTTCAGGCTTATGGTATGTTCATTTCTGAAAGCGGGAATGAGCTGGAAAACCTGCAGTTGTGGCTTGATGAGCCTGAAGAAAAAATTAAAACTTTACAAATATTATCTGTTGCTATTCCATTGATCAACATTGCATGGATTACACTTATTATTCTGGGATTCTTTTCTGTCAACGCTCTTCTGTTCCCTATTTTATTAAGCTATTTTGTCATCGGTGTACATGAGAAAAAAATTAAAAAAGCTCACAGCCGATTGAACAAAACGGCGAAAACATTTGAGAAATATACTGAATTGTTTGAACTGATAGAAAAAGAAAATTTCGAATCATCATTCATATCCAAGTTAAAGCAAAAATTATTCTCAGATGAAATTGTTACAAGCCGGTCATTGAAAATATTATTCAAACTGCTTCACAGGTTTGATTTGCGCTCCAACCTTATCGTATCTTTTATTTTAAGTACACTGGTTATTTTTGATATTCAGGTGTATTGCCGGCTTGCAAAATGGAAAGCAAAACATAAATCAATTGTTGCTTCCTGGTTTGAATCTCTGTCGGAAACCGATGTGCTGATAAGCCTTTCCACATTTGCATTGAATAACAGCGATGCAGTTTCATATCCAAAAATTTCAGAGAAGGACTTCACATTTAATACCCAGGAAATGGGACATCCTTTGCTGCATCCGAAAATGAGGATCAATAATTCGATTTCCTTCGGAGGCACACCCTCTGTCATTATTATAACTGGTGCGAACATGGCAGGAAAGAGTACTTTTTTACGCACTGTTTCTGTGAACCTGATTCTCGCCATGAACGGAGCGCCCGTTTGTGCCAGGGACTTTTTATTCACACCCTGCGACATTATGTCGAGCATAAAAATTCAGGATTCGCTCTCGAACAATGAATCGTATTTTTATGCAGAACTGGTCAGGATTAAGGATATTCTTGAACATTCCAACAAACAAAAGAAAACGCTTGTAGTGCTGGACGAAATTCTGCGAGGCACGAACACCAAGGATAAGCAGTTGGGTTCGCTGGGTCTGCTCGAAAAGCTGATCAGTCAGAATGCCGTTGTCATTGTTGCAACACATGATCTGATGATCGG
>JAZDMK010000241.1:0-7653 GCA_043800975.1 Bacteroidota bacterium
AAGCAACATGAATATTGGTTCCCTGCAATTCTTTCTTTGCGATGGCTACTAATGTCGGATAAACGCATACAGCTGCCACATTCGGAAGGTTTTTTTCCTGATAACTTTTTGCCTTAATACAAAGTGCTTTCACTTTTTCAGTGTTATCAGAACCTTCCAGTGTTGTTAAATCTAACATGGATAATGCAGTCTTCAGAGCTGCCGGACGATCCTTTTTATATTCACTTCTAGCAAGAATTTCTGCAATAATTTTTTCGATCACTTCCTGATCGATTTCCTGTATGTTTGAAAAATGTTCGTTCATAAATTTCCTTTTTGTAAAGATACCTTTTTCTGAAATTCAATTTACATCCCGCTTAGTATACAATATAAATGAAAGGCATTGCCTCGCTGTTATAGAGCTGATAAAGCAACACAAATAGTATTGCCAATAATACTGCTTTCAGAATCCAGTGCGTGGATCTGAATACCCGAAGACCGAAATCATAAAATTTAATCGGCAGATATTGCAGGAATAATGCAACAGCCATCACAATAAACGGCCACGAATAAATTTCCAACCACTGCGGCATTAATGAAAAATCAAGATCATTTAACATCATACTATATACGACCTGTGCCTTTTCAAGGCTAAATGATTTCAATAATACGGAAGTGAAAACCAAAAAATGAAATGTAATAAAGATGCTGATAAACTTATACAAAAATCCTGGCGTGAACTTTTTAATCCTTGTTCTCAAAGGAGATGAAATCGTATCCCATGCAATGGCCGTTCCGTGAAGCAGTCCCCAGATTACAAAGGTAATTGCAGCACCATGCCACAATCCGGAAATAAAGAAAGTTATAAAAACAGCCAGCAATATTCCGGGTTTCTTCAACCTTCGCCAAGTAAAAGCAAGCGGCTGATACACATATTCGCTTAACCAGTTGTATAAGGTGATATGCCAGCGACGCCAGAATTCAGTGATGTTTCCGGCAAGAAAAGGCTTGTTAAAATTAGGTTCGACTACAAATCCCATCAGCAAAGCAAGACCAATTACTATATCGGTATACCCTGAAAAATCGAAGAACAGCTGAAGCAGGGAAGCATAAGATGCCATCAATGCATCAACTCCTGTAAAATATTGTGGCGATTCAAATACCCGATCAGCAAGGTTTGCAGCAATAAAATCGGCAACAGCAATCTTTTTAATCAGGCCTAAGGCGATCAGAAAAAAACCTTTGCTCATCCGCTCTCTGTCGATTACTACTGCTCCCGCAATCTGAGGTAACAAATCACGCGCTTTTGAAATCGGACCTGAAAGAATATTCGGGAAAAAAGAAACGTACAACAAATACCGGAACCAGTTTTTCTCTGGTGTATCAATCATTTCCCTATGCAAATCGATTGTATACGTTAATGTTTTAAAAACAAAATAAGAAATACCCAGCGGTTGAATAATGTCAAGCAAAACAGGCTGAATGCCCGGACTTGTAATTCCTGTCCATGTTTCAATTAAAAAATTTGTGTATTTAAAATAAAATAATGCTCCCAGATTTGCCACCAAAGAAATCATTAACATCAATCCTTTTACGCCAGGCTTTTTGGTCCGGTGCATCAATAAGCCAACAAGAAAATCAATGGAGGCAATTCCGATCAGAAGGATAACAAAAAAGCCGCTTATCTTATAATAAAAATAAAGGCTAAACAGCAGCAACCAAACGTTTCGGAAAGAACGGTTTTTAAAACCTATTGCATAAATCAGATAGAAAAATGCAAACAAAACAAAAAATGTAACGGATTGAAATACCAACGGACTATCAGGCTGATACAGCAAAGCGTTTAAAAAATCGTTCAGTGAAAAGTTCATCATTTTTTACTGGGGTATTATTAATTTTGTTCCAGGTTGTAAATTTTCTGAATGCATACCGTTTTGCTTTTTAATTTTCTCAACGGTTGTTCCATATTTTTTTGCAATACTCCAAAGCGTTTCTCCACTTTTAACTACATGTGTTGTTTTCTTAGAAGATATTGTTTGATTCTGATTTGTGTTCGTATTTGTTTTCTGATTCGTCTTGTTTATACCCGTTGATACACCTCCATGGCCACGTCGTTTATAAATCAAAAGTGATTCTCCAACCACAATGAAATCTGATTTCATGTGGTTCCAGTTTTTAATTTCCTGAACAGACACACCAAATTTTGAAGCAATCTTGCCCAGATTATCTCCGGCTTGAACTTTATAATAAATCGCATTGCCCTTACTATTGGGGCTTTCATTCGACACAATTGTTTCGTTTTTATACGTGTCTATTTTATCAGTTTTAAATGCTGGATCATTTCTATCGTAGTACGTATTCTTGTGCAGAAACACTTTTCCATATCCGGCTGTATCAAGTTTGTCGCGGTAAACCAGCAAACTATCGGGATGGTTTTTTAAATAAAGTAAGTAGGAATTCATCAATGCATTTGCATACAATTCGCCTTTCACCTTGTACCCTTTCACACTCAGATGACAGCGATCTCGCTGGGATAGGCCCTTGGCATACCACTTCATCATGGATCTATCTCCACCTGAAACATTAAAGAAATCGTAAAAAACAAGGTTGAATTTTTTTGCAACTACGCGTGACAACAGAGAAAATTTATAGCAATTTATACAATTGGCCCGGCGGAAAATAATGTTTTGAGAGTTGGGTAGGACTATTACGGCGTTGGGGCAAGCATCACGAACCATCCCTATTATTTTAGTAACGTATGAAAACAACTGATTCTCATTAAATGTTCCACGGAAATAATCGTTCAAACCCAGATCCAGAACAACCATGTCGGGCTTCAACACTTTCAGATGATCCGGCATCAGATTCTGCATCAGAATACTTCGAAAACCTGCTCCGTTTATTCCAACACTGTTGTATAAAATGCCTTTGTTCTCAACACTTTCTATCATCAAACCATAACATTCAAAATATTTCTGAATCGTGTCGGTTTCATTCACAAAAACTTTAATCGAATCGCTGCTTTTGGGAGCAATAAATTCAACCCAGGGAATTCCATCATTTTTACTGCAGTCAAGAAATATCGGTGTATCCGATCCACCGGCATATACCTTCAGGTTAAAACTTTCAGGGCCTTTGTGACAAAATATTCGGAACTTTCTGAAATCACTTTTTATGTAATTGTAAGAACTACGAAAGTGAATAGAAAAGCCGGCTGTACTGTCTTTGGTAAATACAGAGATTCCGCTAATTCCCAGATTTAATTTGGGTTTAATTTCTACGTTTCTGGAATTTATCCATTCTCCAAAACTACCCGTTACATAATCATAAGCCGGGTGTGTCCCTCCGGACCGATACGGAAAAACCATTCCCCTGCCGCCATGGCCGAATACACCTTGTAATATTTCCCGGGTTTCTCCTGTATTAAAATCACTCTGCACATGAGAATCACCAATATGTAAAACAGTAATTTTCTCTTTGTCTACATTAGCCAGTTTTTTAAAAAACGGTGCTATCGCAGAAACATCATACCACTCAAAAAAGTTTTTATCGTACTGAACAAAATCATAATAATCGGTATACCTGATTTTACTATGAATGTATGCTGTATCAGCCGTATTAATGATCGACTGCGCATGCACATTCACAGAAATCCATGAACATAAAAAACAAATTACTATTTTATAAAAACTTCGCATTTGCGCTTATAAATTTTTCATTTTATCACGAAATTTATATTTCTCATATTCGCCGATCAGAGCCTTGAATAAAGCACTTCCAACCAATTCACGACCCTTATCGGAATAATGTCCGTCGTGGGATGCCAAACCTTTTTTGCTCCATGCAAGCACAGAACTTTCGCCACCCATCAGTTCGTACAAATCAAAAAAAGCACAGCCATTGGCAATCGCGACTTTTTTTTGTACATCGCGAATCCTGGATACCATCGGATAGGATTCAAATCCTCCACTTCCCACCTGCCTTGCAACATCGTTCACACCAATAACCAAAACAGATCCGCTGGGATTCGCATCCCTGAAATGTTTGTACAAGTTGTTGTATGATTTTTCAATATAACTCAGCGTGCCTTCATTTTTTACATAGGGTGTTACGTTGCCGCCAAACTGAAGAACAATCAATCGCATGTTTAAAGTATTGATTTGTTTTTCAAGAAAAACTCTTCCAACCGACATCAGGCCATCACCGGAATGGCCACGCAGACCGAAGTTATCAAACTGAATGCCCGAAAGCGGATCGAAACTCATTCCATAAATTTCGGGGCTGGGTCCTGAAAAACAAAAACGAACTGAAGATGGGTTCGATTTCAAGTCAAGCTTTTTTACATTAAATCCATCCGCTTTATTCAAGTCAGCTTCAGCAATCAGTTCGTCATTTTTAGAATTAAAAACCTGCACATGACAAGGCTCATCCGCACCACCATACCAGATAGAGGCGGTACTGTATGCACGGAAAAGTTTTAAATACACAGATGCATTGGTAGAATATACAATGGAAGTATCATTCGCTTTTCTTACAGTATCATGCTTAACAACCGATGTTGCAAATGAATAATGAAAAGATACACCTCCTAAACAATACAATCCTTTTTCAGAACGATCTTTAAATACTGTATTTCTTTTCCAGTTCTGGCTCGTTGTGCGAGCATAGCTGACCGGTGATGTAATATCGTCTATAGGAACAAATCCAACTCCGTTTCCTTTAAATTCATTCTGAAAAAATATACGCAACAAGCTGGTAAGTCTGTCGCCTTCAATTTGCGAATCCCCAAAGTGACCCACACGAACCAGCGATGAATCGCATCTTTCCAACGCCCTGAAAAAATTATCGAGCGCCTTTCCTTCACCAACAGCAGGGTTGATCAGATGCGGACTCTGAACAAACAAAGCACCTCCGATGGCAGTCGATAAAATCAGGCGGTGTTCATTAATTCCATATGCCTGCTTCTCCAGTGAATTAATAATGCTGTCAACTTTTTCTGAATTGGCTTTAATTTTAAAATCCAACAATTCACTCGAGGACATAAACCGTAGTGATAGTCCTTCTCCGTTCGTACCACCCATCTCAATATCCGGTGCGTAAAAAGAAATTCCCAGCAAAAGGATTCCTGTCAGTAAAATGACACCCAGCACTTCGAATCTTTTCATTTCTGTTCTTCTGTTTTCAGTTTTACCATTGTAAGCAGATCACCCACATTATTCATTTTAATGAGTTCTTTCAGTTTAAAACGAATACCAAAAGTTTCCTCCACTTTTGCAATCATCGCTAAGTGTGTTATGCTATCCCACTTTTCAACATCTTTGGCTGTAAGGGCTTCATGAATTTCAAGCGCAGGGGCTTCAAATACTTTTTGAAAAATTGTTTGAACCTTTGATTTTATTTCTTCCATATTGATTGGTAATTTAAATCAGTAATTTTTGAATATCACATTGCATTAATCGCATTCCTAAAGAAGGATAATATTTCAGAACATCCGGATGATTGCATATTTTGCTTTGTTTCTCAACGAACCCCAGCTTTTCGTATGCTCGCGCTGCTGCATCATTGCCAAGATACAACATGAGTTCTACGATTTTCAATTCAGGAAATTCTGCAATTTTTCTTTTTGCCTGGTCGTAAATCAGCATCGAAGCATATCCTTTTCCACGATAATCGGGATGCGTGTAAACGGCTTCAATTTGTAATGTTCCTTCGGTTCTTTGAAGAACCATTTCGTCGGTAATTACTTTTATTGAAGATGCTGCATCAATATTTTTCTGTGGAATGTATTCACGAAACAAACCTGATCGTATCATCCAGGATGGAGCGTCATAGGCGCCCTCCACCCAACTGCTGACAGCCGCAACAGGAATATTATTTATTTCAGCAATTAAAAAATGAACCGGTGATAATTCAGTTCCCTCCAATTCTTCATCCAGCATTTGTAAAAGAATTGCATGAAATGCTTCCTTACTTACATCAAAAATCTGTGTGTAACTCGAGTGTGCTCCGTTACTCTGATCCGCCGACAGAATGCAGTCTGCAAGAAAATAAAAATCTTTTTTTTCCGCTTGCCGGATCAGCACATTTTCACTCATACAATGCTCATGGCTACTTCTGTCAATGCTTTTCGGTCGGTCTTTCCATTGGCATTGAGCGGAAATTTTTCAATAAATTTAAAACGTGCCGGGATCATGTATCCGGGAAGTTTTTCTCTCATCTTCACGAGAAAATTTTCTAGCTGCATTTCTTCACCTTCTATGACAAGTGCTATCAGTGCATTTCCATTTTCATCCCGAATAGCAGATGCAACAGCGTCTCTTCCGTCGAGCATTGTTTTTGCGTGAAACTCTACTTCACTCAGCTCAATTCTGTATCCCTGAATTTTCACCTGATGGTCTTTTCTTCCCAGATAAAAATAATCACCGGCTTCATCTTTCATACATACATCACCGGTTCGGTAATATTTTTTTCCTTTAATCTCAATAAATGATTCCTTGTTCTTTTCAGGATTCTTCCAATATCCCGGTGTTACCTGATTTCCTGTCAGACACAATTCTCCTTTTTCATTGCAACCCAAAACTTCATTTTCTTCGGAAAGAATGAGTGCATCCACTTCTATGTTTGGTTTTCCGATAGAGACAATTCCGTTGGCAGATTTAATATCGCTTCGCGGAATGGTGTGCGTAACGCAGTATATCGTAGCTTCCGTTGGTCCGTAGAGATTTTGAAATATTGCATTCGGACAGCATTTCTGCCAGGCAAGAGTAAGTTCCAGTGGAACCGCCTCACCACTCAGCATGGCATACCGAAGATTTTCCAGAAGAATATCTTCAAAATAAGGTTTCAGCAAAGCCAGTACTGACGGAACAATGATCGCAGATGTAAGATTGTATTCTTCCAGCAAACGATAAATATGTGTGTATTTAATCTGGTTGTAGGGAACAGTATAAACGCATGCCCCATTCAGCAATGGCGCAAGGTAAGATACAACCGAAAGATCAAAAGTAAGGTCAAACATTTGAAGAAAACGATCATCGGGGGTATATGAATAACCCATTGCCGAGTCGTGATTTTTAAGAAAAGACTGCAGATTTCCAAACGTAATGGGAACACCTTTGGGAACGCCCGTGCTGCCTGATGTGAAAAGCATATAGACAAAACGATCATCCGAAAAATCAACACAGATATCATCTTCGTTAAAAGAATTATCCAGTGAAAGAGCATTAAGTGAAATGAAATTTCTCTTCCCTGTTTTTTTGATGGCATTCATTTCATCTTCATTTCCTGCATGCAAAACAATTTTTATTTCTGCCTGCTCAATGATGGATGCATTTCTTTCGGGTGGATTTCCTGGGTGAAGCGGAACGTATGTATTTCCGGAAAACCATATTCCAAAAATAGAAGCAAAGGTTTCCAGATCGTCACTCAGAAAAATTCCGATCATCTGATTTTTTTCAGGGTTAATGCGCCTTATGGCATGAGCAATATCAGCGGATGTGCTTAAAAGCTGAGCATAGCTATAATAATTATCATCAATACAAAAAGCATTGTTGTCTGCATATTTTCTGAAAGTATCGCGAATCCGTGTGAGCATAATCTTATTTCAGGCCGCAAAAGTACAACGAACTATCGGATTGCAGGCAAGAAATTCCTGACAAAAAGAGAAGATTTAAT
>JAZDMK010000264.1:0-35706 GCA_043800975.1 Bacteroidota bacterium
AGCCGCTCTTTATCGAAATCATTTCCATCAATAAAAGAAAGTTTGCTTGCTTTATGATCAGTTTCTTCAATTCCATAAATTAAAATTCCACCATCAGAGTTTGCAAAAGCACTAATGTCTTTTGCAATCTCATTCTTTGTCTTATCATCCTTATTAAGAGCATCACCCCTTTTAAATTCAAGATGCGTGGACTCTTCTGCATTAGAAGAGATAAGATTGTCTATATCCTTTTGAGTGAATATTTTTTTTAAAAATTCTTCCATCATTTTTTTATTTCACCTGCATCATCTAATAAAATAGTATGGTTACTGCCGTTTATTCTAATGGTTCTTTTAAAATAGTATTTATGAATTGAATCTGACAAAGAAAAGTACTCAATTGACAAAGTAAATTCTTGGATTAGTTGATTAATGTCGACTCTTTCTATATGAAATCTATCTGATGTGAAATGTAGCACTTGCCCCGGAAAAAGAGCTATATGAACCCCTACATTACTTATTTCATCTTGATGTTGAACAGAAGCAATATACTTTAATGGTACTTTTCCGACATTAATAATATTAAACTTAACTTGAAAAAATGTAGTAAACGGTAATTGATGATCTGGATTTCGTGGGTCAACATCAGTAAAAATTTCAAATGTTCTATCAATTGTTGCATACGGCGCAAAACTGTATTCAAATTCTTTAGAAACAATTTTTGTCATTTTAGCTGTTGAATAGGCATAAAATATAGTTACTCCAACTAAGACAACAGTTGCGATGGCTTGAATAATGGCAGATATGATTAAAACATCTTCAGACATAGAATTTATTTTAAATATTCATTTTAGGCCTTTGAAATAATTAATTTCCAACGAGTTCCTGTTGTTGAAGGCATTTCAGCTACAGAACTCCACTTGATGAACTCATAAATAAAAACTCCATAAACATTATGTTCACCTTTAAACTCAAACTTATAATAACCTTCATTTTTTTCTATTAACTTCCCAAATCTTAATAAAGTATCAAATACATTCGCGTGTTTTTTTTCTAAAATCGTATCAAATCGAGAGAAGAAGGGTGGATTGGATTTGGAATCGAAATGTATTTCAGCTTTTATAAATAATTGTGATTCTTCATATTTCCAAGGGCTCCCGTTTTCAGAAAAATTATAAAAATCATAACAAAAATCCGCACAATCATTAATACCCTGCCCCCCTTGATAAAAATTTATACGTATAATATCTTCTGGTTGATTGTTTCCTAATTCAACACGCATAGATGAGATGTCAAAACTTACATGTTTATAATGCAGGTTAAAAAACTGTTTTATTGATCTAAATATTAATGGAGGCGTAATTTTCTTTAATCTCTCAGTTCTCCTTTCAACATATTGGACATATAGTATAAAGATTAAAATACCAAACGCCAGCAAAGATATAATTACTATTCTTAAAGACTGTTTGTAATTTATTTCGTTAGCCTCAAAAACATATATTAATGTAAGAAAAATTAGGCTCAATAAAGAAACATGAAATGCAAAAACAAGATAATTTCTCTCTACTTTTTTAAAGTAATAAATAAACGCAATTGTTGAACTAATAAACGCAAGATATAGAATAAGTTCATAATTATTTAAAAACAGTAACTTCATCATGGGAAAAATAATTTTTTAGTAATTAATAGTTATTCTATCAATCTCCCCCATTATCCTTTCCGTTTCATGTAGCGCAACAATGATCTTCTGATAATGCCGGATATCATCGATGGTTAGCGTGCGGCCCTTGCGGTCTTTAAGCCACTTTTGGGCGGGCTGGTAGCCGCCGATGTAGAAGTTCCATGCTGCTTCGGGCACTTTATCAAAATACTGTTCATCGCTAATGAAAACTTTGCCGTTATCGAAACGAATTTTATCTACTGTGTTTGTTCCACCCACCGGGTAGGTAGTAATACAACGTTCGACCACTTCGCTTTCCAATAAATGAATCTGCCGCAATTCTCCACCCAGACTGACAAGTTGCCAGAATGTTTCTTTGTTTTCGGGATAGGGCACACGCGGAAAATCAATTTTTAAAAATTCTTTGTATTTCTCCCGGTAGCTTGGGCTGTGCAGCACAGCGTAGATGTAATCCAGAAGATCGATGGGAGAGAATGTACCAGCGGATGCTGAGCCTGTCGAAGCATCTTTTTCATTCACAAACTGCATACCCAGCTTTTCTGCAATTTGATTAACGATTTCAGCTTTTAGGTTTGGGGTTCTTTCTGGTGCTTGACCAATGCTTTGCTGGGTGGTTGTTTCTGGATAGAGGTATAGGGGGAAGACGTTTGCATTATCTAAGGAAGATATGACGCTTTTGTCAGTAATAGTTTTAGTAAGAAAGTAATTATGAAATTCAACATTTCTGCCAAGTCTTACGCATATAAAATTGAAGTTTTCTCGGTTTAAAACATGAGAAGTTATTTTTGGTTGAGGACTTGAATATAAGCCTCTAGAATTACCCGTATAAAGAGTATATCGGGTATCAAATGGTCTGTATGAAACTTGTTGAAGTTTTGATTCATCGCTATTTTCTAATGCATCATTTTTTGCGGTTTTGTATGTCCAATCACGAGCATCATGTAATCTACAATATTTTAATCTCCACTTAATTTCATCAAGATTTAATAATTCGGAAATTTTAGTTTGCACCTCTGATTTTGAAAAAGAAATATTCAAATTGTCATTTGCAGTTACAAATCCCATTGAGTTAATTTTAAACAATTCAATCAATCCAAATCCTTGGTTGTATGCTGACATTTGCAAATCGTTTTTTGGAACAAAAAACAAATTCGGTTTTTCTGGTTTTAAACATTGAAATTTAATCGATCTTAGAGAGTTATTATGTAGGAAATCATATTTAAATTCCCTTTTGCCAAACAAATCATAATGATATATTTTGCCTAATTCATTAGCTTTTTTCTTTCCAGTTTTTACAAATACGGTTATGGCAACTCCTTGCATAATATCAAATACATTTTGATCAATTGAGCCATCAAGTGCTGTTTCTTTTTTGGTGCTGTTTCCGTGCAAATCAATTGTATAGATTTTATCATACGTTTTAAGAAGATTCCAACGCATACCTCTGAACGTGGGATTGTCTAAAAATCCATGAGGGTTTATAAAAGCCAACACACCTGAGCCGTTCTTTGCAATAAAATGTTGGCCAAACCTGATAAATTTTACATAGTCATCATTCAGCCAATGCTTGCGTTCGTTGAAATGAACACCATCCACATATTTATAATCCTCAATCAGGTTTGATATCCATTCACCATTGTTGGATGAAATACCGCTGTATGGAGGATTCCCCAGCACAACCATCACCGGAGTATCTCTTTTAATTTTGTTGGCTTCGTTGGCTTCGGAGCTTAGCCAGCCTGCAAACAGGGTTCCTGTATCTTTGTGGTATTCTTCCAGCGAATTGGTTAAAAATATTTTGAATCGCTGATCGTAGGAAGACTTATAACCCGTTTCAGCCAGCAACATATCGAGCTTCAGATGCGCCATGGCATAAGAAGCCATTAATAATTCAAATCCGTTCAGGCGGGGTATCAGATGATCGTCCACATACTGGCTCCAGATTCCCTGCTGCCCTTCAAACTTAGTGTATATCTGCCGGACTACTTCACTCAAAAACGTACCTGTACCGCAAGCCGGATCGAGTAATTGTACTTTTAGCACCTCTTGTTCTACAAGGTTTTTCACACCCTGCACCGGCGTTTTGATTTTAATTTTACTGCTGTCAGCCAGCCCGTCTTTCAATCCGAATTCGGTTTTCAAAATATCATCTACAGCCCGCACAATAAAATTTACAACGGGTTGCGGAGTGTACCAAACGCCCCGGCTCTTGCGCAATGCGGGGTCGTATTCGCTCAGGAAAGTTTCATAAAAATGAATTACGGGATCGCGCTGCTGTGTGCTGCGGCCAAAGTCGGCCAGCAATTCCGAAATGTTTGTTGCACGGAAAATATCGGCCAGATCATCCACAATCCATTTTATTCTGTCGTCTAAGTCATATCCGGCAACGTATTGAAACAGTTTCCGCAAAAATGGATTTGTTTTCGGAATCAATTCCGCTGCTTCCTGACGTGAAAATGTATCGAGATGCGGATCGTGCAAACGTGCGGCAAACATGCCGTATGCTATGGTCTGCGAATAAATATCGGCAAACGATTTGGGCGTAATATCGTGTATCAACACCTCTTTAAAGGTGTTCATTTGTTCTTTCAGATTTAAGTTGGCCTGCTCGTTTACCTGAGAACTTGTTTCTTCAATAGTCAATGCTTTTTCAATAGCCAGTGCCATCAATTTAGCTTTTCCAGCCATCATGCGTGCCAGTTTCTGCGCCGATTTGATTGTCTGTCCCTGATGGCTCAGAAAATCTGAGATCATGGCATCAAATTCGGCAAAGCCTTCGGGAACGGCTACAATATTCTTCCCATCTGAGCGGGCAATACGTACACTCATTTTCAATTCACCTTCGCGGAAAAGACGGAATTGCAGATAATCGGTAATAATCAGATTGGGGAGCGAAGCTTTGTACCGGTCGAACTGTTCTTTGTATTGTTTGTTATCCAGATCGGCATCAATATCCTTTGCTTCAATGTAGCCAACCGGAATGTTTTTCTTGGTAACAATATAGTCGGGCGCACCGCAGGCCACGCGTTGGGGCTCATTTGTTACCAGCATGCCGGCAGCAAGGCTTTCAATCAACCCTTGCAGATCGCCTCTGTATGTATGTTCGGTGGCAATGCCAGTGCGAAAACGGGCGTTTATTTTGGAGACATATTCGGCGAGGGTCATGGGGCAAATGCAGAAATAACTTAATGATTCATTGTTTTCAAAATTAACAAATTTTGAGTAAATAACCGTGTTGACAATCGAAATATGTAACCTTAGTCAAACAAACTCAGCTGCCTTTGTATTGGCGGATAAAACACCCCAATAATCATAAATGGATTTTTGGACCTGTTATGATACGCCAGCGTTGTGCCCAGAAAAAAATACAAATCCTTCTTTTTAGTAAACAAATCAAAATATTTTTTTCTCACATCATCTATTGCTTTCTGTTCATCTCGGTGTTTGGCAAGGCAATTCCAGTACAATTGTCCAATTTCCCAGTCTTCAATCATCAGGGTGCTTTCTTTCCCTCTGCAGTCAACAAAAGTAAAAGTGAATTTATACGGTAATTTCTGAACAACCTCTGATGTTTCGCGGGTGGTTCTTTCAAAAAGATTCAGCTGGTTTAGCTTTTCAAGTTTTGCTCTGTCCCATTCCCTGTCTGTTTCAATAGCAGAAAAGTTAAGTATTTGGGCTGGTTTGAAAACAGCCAGAGAGGTATGGTTTTCAGGATTTTTCGCAGATTCAATCAGCGCTTCCATGTCGATGTGAACATTCTGCAGGCAAGTTCTTTTCCGTTGTTCCCAATCGTTTTCGGTGCCCAGATGTTCAACTATTCTTATTTCTGTATCATGTAATGCAGGTCGAAATGACTCGGGGCGGAAATCGCCTTCATTTTTTACAATATCCATTTCAATAAAATCAAACTTTTTATATTGCTCATGAAATGGTTTTTTTCGAAAGGGTACCGGATAAATCCTTATCCAGCTTCCATCTTCGCGAATACCCGCCGTGCATACTGATTCCTCATGTTTTCCGGAAAGGGTGGGGTACGTTTTTACAGTAATCAGAACACGGGTTAAAGCCATATCAGATATGCTTTACGATATAGTTAAATCCCTTCAGCTTTTCGATTGATTCTGCCAGATGCTTCCTGTGGCACTGATTAATATTCGCTTCAAAACAGGTTAATGCAATCCGTTTATGTTCTTTCAGCAGAGTTAAAATCCGTAATTGTGTCTCTTTTGTTTTTGCCAGACTATTTTTACGATAGGCCGCAAATAAATTATCATAATCTTCCTGAGAATTCAGCTCCTGACGTTTATCCGACTGTATGCCCACTTCAGGAAAATGGATGTACTGAATTCCCAAGCCGGAGCAAAATCGTATTAATTGGTTTTTATTAAAACCATATTTCATACTTAATGGATTGCTGCGCACATCAACTAAAATCTTTATGTCGTTTTTTATCAACCTGATCAAATATTCTTCGAGCGAAATCCCTTCGTAACCGATAGTAAATAATAGCGTATCTTCATTGTGCGGTTTTGCATCTTTTACTTTTTTTAGTTCAGATGCAGTCAGAATCTTTTCTGCTACTTCGCTATTTATCGCATATAAAGGGAAATTCAGATAAGTATGCCTTATCAAAGCTGTGGTGTTCATTTTGCCATAATCGGCTTTTACTTTAAGCAATGAATTTCTGTCTGTACTGCTTATCTGGTTTAAGTAATCCGATTTATCTTCTTTTGTAAAATGCTTTTCATCTTCTGAAAGAAATCCTTTTTCAACCATTACTGTCAAATCAGCATTTGCTGAATAAGAATAGCATCCGAATTTATAGGGGATAAAATCGTAAACCGGTTTTTCCTGCTTTTGGGAAAATAGAAATAACAGTTTCTGGAGCTGGATTTTATCCAGTTGACCGTCGAAAGTTTGCAGTAATGCGAGGATAATTTTGCGGCGGTAGTACATAAGTCAAAAGTAGTATAATTTACTTCTGTAATTTTCCAATGGGGAACTTTTTTTAATACACTGATTGTTGAAAAATTAATTCGCATCACCTTCCCGCTCTCCCGCATCACCCTCCGGCAATTCCCGTCTCCCGTCTTCGGTCTTCTGTCCACCTTCCGCATAACAAAAATCCAACTCATTAGCTCACTAACTCACCATCTCACAAGATAAATCCCCTTCCCGCTCACCCGCATCACCCTACAGCAGTTCCCGTCTCCCGTCTTCGGTCTTCTGTCCACCTTCCGCATAGCAAAAATCACTTTCCCGTCAATTCTCATAAACCTACGGCAATTCCCGTCTCCCGTCTTCGGTCTTCTGTCCACCTTCCGCATAGCAAAAATCACTTTCCCGCTCTTTCACATAGTACTCCGCTTAAGAAAAAACAGACTCACAAGTTCGCTAATTCTCCAATTCGCCAGTTAAATCACTTTCCCGGTCTTTCACATAGTACTCAGCATAATTCGCATCACCCTACAGCAGTTCCCGTCTCCCGTCTTCGGTCTTCTGTCCACCTTCCGCATAGCAAAAATCACTTTCCCGTCAATTCTCATAAACCTACGGCAATTCCGGTCTTCAGTCTGCGGTCTTCGGACCTCCTTCCGCATAGCAAAAATGACTTTCCCGATCTTTTGCACGGAACTCCGCTTAATTCGCATCACCCTACAGCAGTTCCCGTCTCCCATGCCCTGCTGATTAGAAGGTGTGTTTCACTGACAATAATCTTTGCGTCCTCCGCCGCGGCGGAGCGCCTCTGCGTGCAATAGAAAACATTAAAGCATTAACCAGTCGTCGCCTTTGTTCCCATGTGATTAAAAAGTAAAAAAAAAAGACCCCATCCCTGGGGCCTTTTCTTTTTCGATATGTAAGAAAAATTATTTTTGAATAACAATCTTTTCAGATGCAACAACATTGTTGCTCTCTGTCATTCGAATGAAATAAATTCCCGCTGCCAGATTTCCACAATCCAGTGTTACTTCCTGCCCGTTCAGATTACTTTGTATCATCACTTCCTGACCAAAAGAATTATAGATACTAAGATTTGCATTACGGAATTCCTTGGATGTAACTACAGATAATACGGATGAAACAGGATTCGGATAAAAACGAATGTCAGAATTATCATTCTGTTCACTCATTCCGATTGTGCAGGTGAAAGTACAGTAAGTGATCGTTCCGGCAATTGTTCCTGTATTCAGATCAATGTTTCCGCCTGTCTGATCACAGAAATCAAAAGTGCCGGTCATAGCGCCCGAGTTCCAGGTATTGTTGTGAATACAAAATCTTCCCGATCCGTTAATTTGGTTATCGTTGTGCCAGTCGTTGGCTACATTGACAATGCCGTTGTTGGTAAAAATGGCCGGACTTGCCAGTGTATCTGCATTAAAAAAATCATTTGTTAAATCAATTGTTCCGGTATTGGTGTTTGTAAAGCTTTTGGAATTGGTAAAATCATTGGCCGATATACTCCCTGCATTACTTACGGTTTCAATATTCAGAAAATTGATTGAAAAAATACTTCCGTTATTAGTAATGTTTCCAGCTGTGTTATTCATAAATTGATCTGCATGGATGATTCCGTTATTACCATTTGTTAATGTAGCTGCGTTAAGCAAGCTGTCAATCTGAAAGGTTCCGTTGTTGATTACCGTTCCCGACATCAGCGGCACACGGGGAATATTAAGCGTTCCGTTTACGGTAAGGGATGCTGAGCCGCTTGGATAATTCAAGGCAAAGCCACGCATCGGATTTGTACTGTTCAGCGAGCCTGATGAACCAATGGTGATTGATCCCGAACTGTGACTGTAATCCATATCCAGTGTAACAGCATGATTGATGACAACCGTTCCCGATCCCATCGGAGGGGCGCCACCCCATGTGGTTGGTGATGACCAGTTGCCTGCAACAACCGTAGTTTGTGCCTGTATATTGTGGCACATCAGAAAAGCGAAAAGACATGCAAAAAGGTAAATTGTTTTTTTCATAGAAATGTTTTTAATGTTTATCGTGCAAGAAAAATGAAATATTGAATGCAAGTTAATATATTTTTTTGTTAACGGAATATGGGTTATTCCACAAAGACCGAAAAGCATAGCTACTGCATGCTTTCCGGTCTTTGGTCTTCTGACTTCTGTCAAAAAGACCTCTAACGTGAGGTCTTTTTTTTAGTTCATCACAAGGTTATAGGTATATCCATTTACCGTTACTGTTGCCTGGTTGTCGCAGTTTCCTCCTCCAAAATCAACAGTATAAGTATCTGCTCCCTGTGGCGTTAGTTCTATTGTTCCCTGTTCTACCCAGCGGCAGGCGTTGGCAAATTTCAAAGCGTTCGTGATAACCAGCGTATAACTCAATCCGTTTTTATCTACTCCGTTCGATGATCCGGTTACAAGAAACACATCGTCCATTACATAAGGCCATCCTGTGTTTTCTCCTTCAATCCATTCAATGGTGTGGTTGGCTTCCCAGGTGCTGAATGAACCGTCAGGGGCTGTAACTTTTCCGTTGGTAACCACATCGGTATATACGCGGTTGTGTGTTCCGTTTGTAGTGCCTATGTGTCCCTTGTTGGTTACGGTTTTTGTACCTTCCACTTTGTAATCATTCACATAATAATTGTCGGGATTGATTGTTACAACCGTCAGCGAATCTTCCCATCTGCCAGTTAATACATATACAATTTTACCTCTTCTGTAATTCCCATCCTGTCCCAAACAATTGCTATTTCCGAAATCAACAGTTACTGTTTTGGGCCAAGTGGTATAATCAAACGGGCTGATCGTAACCGTTGCGCAACCGTTTGAATCCAGTTCCATGATTTTGCCGCCACACTGTCCGTACGATTTTGAAGTATTATCAACCTGTTTAAATACATCGTTCCATGCATTTTCAGCAATTGCGTTGTCTAAAGCAGCTCTCTGATCGGCTGGATTGTTGTTGTTTGTTTCGTCCTTTTTGCAGGAGAACATTGCCATGCCGGATACAATCATTAAGATTGCGAGTGTCCGGATAAAATTTGTTGTTTTCATTTTTCTATTCTTTAAGGTTTGTAATCAGTTTTCATGGGTAATACACAACCAACAATTTTTACCCTGATAACAAAATGAAAAAAAATGAAAATATTTTGAAAAATGTTCGGTAACCCGCTCAGGTCGCGAATTATTTTTAAATAAAGAATTTGGTGAACTTTCGTGTTTTGGTGTTTTTGTGGCAAAAATTGATTTAAACTCTTTTACTCACAAATAAATTTGAGAGAAAGAATGCTCAGGGCGTAACAATAAAAGAAAGTGTTTTTATAGCACAAACGCCAAAATAACCGGCTCCACCCTTGGGCCCCACATTCGTTGGAAGGTTTGAATGCACCGTATTGAATAAACCACCGTTCCAGGTTGTCTCACTCAATAGTGCCCGAATGTATTCCGTATATCCGGGAGAAAGCGAATAGCGATTTTCAATTACCAATGTTCCTGCCGGAAATCCAATTCGATCCGAACGCGGAGCAAACACCTGCCCTGCATCCACCGTAGGAAGCGAATAATACATAATCCTTTGCGTACACGATGCGCTGTCTGCATTTTCATATCCCGCCACTGCCGACCAGTCGAGGATCACTTCGTAAATAGCAGCCTTTCCGGGCGTGTAAGGAAAGGTAACTCCGTTGATGTAATACAAGCTATCGCTCGTGTTTAATGTATAACCTAACGGAAGAAATGATTCTCCGGCAACCATGTAATCAGACGCCGTATATGAGATACTGCCGTCATTTACCAGCAGTGTATATGTTTTTCCAATTTGTGCATAAAAGGCATTTTGCGATTCATAGGTGCCCGCGCTTCCTGCTTTTTCTATAAATGTGTAAACAGAATCTCCATCCGTCACACTTACTGTAGCTCCCGTCACGGGAGGAGGAGCGTCGTTCAGTCCGGTGTACGAATAACTCAGCTCTATGATTTGATTTTTATATTCATCCGTAATCTTTGCATCAACAATAAGCAACTTCAGATCTTCTGTCTGCAATGCCCATTCCGTTTTCTTTTCGCAGGAAGCAAAAAGTAAAATGAAAAAGATACTATATAAAATTAATTTTTTCATCGGAATTTAAAGATGTAAGAAATTGAGGGAACCATACCGGATACAGAAAGTGAAGAGGCAACCTGCGTGTAATTTCCGTTCAGATCCGAAGGAATTACAAACTGTCCGTTGTCGTTAATCATCTTATTAAAGTTGATACAGAATGGATTTTTTCTCCCGTATACATTATAGATATTAAGCAACAGTGAATGACGATAATTGTTTTCTTTTTTATTCAGCTTAAACGTAATTGAAAAATCGAGACGATGATACACCGGAAGTCTGTCATTATTCTTTTCACCAAACACAGGAACCGTATAACCATCATACGTAAAGAAACTGACCGGCGTTGAGATAGGCGAGCCCGACTGCAATATCCAGGTGGAAGCAAAGGTCCAGCGCTTACCAGCTTTCAGCGAAAGATAAATATTTACATCGTGCGGTCTGTCAAAAGCTGCAGGGAATTCAATATTTTGATTAACATCTTTAATTGTACGCAACGTCTGGCAATAAGTATAGGCAATCCATCCTGTCAGTTTGCCTTCCGTTTTGCGAAGCATTACTTCTGTTCCGTATGCTTTTCCTTTTCCAAAACGCAGCTCTCCTTCAAGAAGCGGGTTCAGTAGAAGGTTTGCGTGATCTTCATAATCGATCTGATTTCCCAGGTGCTTATAAAAAACTTCTGCCGTCAGCATTATTTTTTTCTTTTCAAAAGCATGAAAAAATCCGGCACTGATTTGATCAGCTGTTTGCGGATGTATGTTAGGCCCACAGGGAACCCATACTTCCATCGAAGTAAACGGACCTGCCGAGTTCGATAATACTTGAATGAACTGAACCGTACGGTTATAACTTAGCTTAAAAGAATTGTTTTTACTTGTGCTATAACGCAGTGCCAATCTAGGTTCCGGACGCAGATAACTTTTATACCGATCGCTTCTGTCAGAAGAAAGAATAGTGTCCGATACAAAATAATTCTGGTCAAACACATAGGTTGTTGAGGGTCCATAATCACTCCACAAGGGAAGACGAAGTCCATAATCCACTACCAGACGCTTGTTTGCTTTGTACTCATTGGCAAGATAAAAAACAATTTCTCCTGAATTGTATTTTGAAATTTCAGGAACATATTGCTGCTGATATTCATCCGATAAAGTTACATTTCCCGGATTAAAGCGGTGCGATCCCAACTCTATGCCGCAAGTGACGAGATTACTAGAGTTGGGATAATACGTGATATCGGTTTTAATACACGTATTGTTGATAGAAGAACTCCAGTAATTACCTTCTGCTTTATCCAGATAAAGGGTATAATTATAGCTGCTTGAATAGAGCGTGGTATTTGTGAAAAGATTATTTTCTATTACATAATTCCAGCGAAAAGTACCTAACAAATTTCCCCACCAGATGCCGAAACGCTCTGCCTCAGCAAAGGGTTTGCGGACTACATCATCGCGTCCACCATAAATTGTAAGAAAAAAACGGTGTTGGTCATTTGCCTTGTAATTCAACTTCAGATTAAAATCATTGAAGGCGATGTTAAACTTGCTGTCATCGGTTCTTCCCGTATTCAGCCAATTAAGTTTTGAATTACGCGTAGAAAGAAAAAACGAACAGCGGTCTTTTTTAAAGGGGCCTTCAAATGTAAGTCCGGATGTAAACAAACCAATATTGCCTCCCATTCCGAACTCTTTCATATTCCCGTCTTTCATGCGAATGTCGATCACCGATGAAAGTCTTCCGCCATATTTTGCAGGCACATCTCCCTTATACACCTCTACATCTTTGATTGCATCCGGAGCAAGAGCAGTAAAGAATCCGAACAGATGAGCCGGATTGTAAATCGGGGCATCATCTACCAGAATCAGGTTCTGGTCGCTGTTTCCGCCCCGCACATAAAACAAAGCAGAACCGTCGCCATAACTTTTAACACCCGGAACCGACTGCAGCGACTTGATTACATCCACCTCACCCGCAAAGGCAGGCATGCGCTCCAGCGTAGATGGAAGTAGTTTCATACGATCGGGATGCAGCGCGGCGGCTTCAGGTTCGCTCGAACCAGCAATGATTTCAACGGTTTGTATTTCCAGTTTAATGGGCTCAGCTTCGAAAGAAATGGATTGATCCGAAATAAGATTAATGCTTGTTTCCGTTTGCTGGTATCCAATCATTGAAAACGAAACACTGATATTTCCTTCGGGAATGCGTAAGGAATAAAAGCCAAAACTGTTTGTGAAAATGCCGTACTGAGTGCCTTTCACGTACACTGCAGCGCCGATTAGTACTTCGCCGCTGGATTTGTCTTTTACATATCCACTTAATATGTGTGTTGTAATTTCTTTTGGTTTCTCAACCACCTCTGGATTACCGCTCTGTTTGCGGGGTTTCAGAACAACCTGCTTTTCTACAACAACAAACTCAAACCCATTTTCATTTCCAAGCTGGGTCAGAATTTCTTTCAGCGATTTGTTTTTTGCTTTGATGCTTACCTTTTTTGTAATCGGTATTTGTTGTGTACTGTAAGAAAAATCAATTCCTCCAGCAATACCTATTTTCTGTATCACTTCCCCCAGTGAAACATTTTTTTCGTTTAATGAAATTTTCTTCTCCAGATTTTGCGAAAAAATATTCAGCGTTGATAAAATTAAAAACGCAAAAAGAAAAAAGGGGAGCAGTATGTTTTTTACTCTTCGCATCCTTTTCCGCTGATTTCAAATCCTTCGGATGTTTTTTTGTATTCCACGCCCAGCGTTTCTTTTAGCACATTTAATACAGCTTCAAGTTTCATATCTGTATTATAAGTACCGGTAATGCGGCAGTTCGAAAGATCCGGGTTTGTAAGTTTTATCTGCGTTCTGTAGATACGGGATAATGTGTATGTAATCTTATCCAGCCGGTCGTTGCGAAAATCAATTTTACCCGTCTTCCACGATAAATAATTAATATCATCGTTCACTTTTTTCTCCAGTGGCTTCACAGTTGTGCTGATAATTGTCTTGTCACCTGCTTCAAGAATTATTCTTTCGGAAGGTTTGTCATTTTTATATACAGCCACTCTTCCGGTATTCACAACTACCATTGCAGTATCGCCGTTCATTCCTGTGTTCACATAAAAAGAAGTGCCCAGTACTTCTACCGAAAAATTACCGGCAGAAATAATAAAAGGTTTTTCTTTATCGGGCTGCACCTGAAAATACGCTTCTCCCTGCAGACTTACTTTTCGATTCCCCCCGGTAAACTTTTCAGGATAGGTTAATGTGGAACCATTGTTCAATGTAATGTGTGAGCCATCGGGAAGCTTTGCTTCTAAAGGTTTTTGAGATGCAGTCAGTTTGTGTTCGGCAATATTTTCACGGAACAAATACTGCCATGCAAAGAAGGAAGAAACGGCCAACACAAGAATAGCGGCTGCAATCCTGAAAATTTTTCGGAAGTGAATTTTTTGTTCTCTTTCCTCTTCTTCGGGATCATATAATGGAATTGTTTTAGGGCCAGACGGAGATTGCAATTTAACTTTCATCATTTCCCACTCCTGGTCAACATCCGTTTGTTCTTCCACACGGGTTTGTTGCAACAACAACCAGGTCTGACGGTATTCTTCAAACACATGCAGGTTGTCGGGCGACTTCCGGACCCAGGCATCCAGCTCAGCCTGCTCCTTTTCTCTGGCTTCACCTGAGAAGTAGCGGGCTATGAGTTCCTGATAATATGTGTTTTCCTGTTCCATTTCGATGGTTATACACCTGATTTATGTTTTACCCTGATTCCTTTTAGATATTTTTTTAAATTTATTTATTTCCTTTTTAATTTACCCAGAAACTATAACCTGCCGCGATAAGCAATAGCACCGTTCTGTAATCGGCCAGCTGAACACGCATGTGGGCAAGCGCTTTCGACATTTGTGTTTCAACGGTTTTAATTGAAATGCCCAGTCTGTCGGCAATTTCCTGATACTTCAGGTTTTCGTTCCGGCTAAGCAGAAAAACCTCCCTGCATTTTTCGGGAAGTTCGTTTAATGCAGCCTGTATTTTTTCAGCCAGTTCATTTTCAACCATGCGATCCGCAGGTGATTTATCACTGATTAGTAATAGGCCTTCCAGATCCAGCAGATTGCGGTTAAACTTTTTATTGTCGCGCAGATAATTCAGGCAGCGGTTGTGGACCGAAGTTGTAATGTATGAATTCACCGAACGGTTTGGATCCATTCCATCGCGTTTCTCCCACATATTCAAAAAAGCTTCCTGCACGATCTCACGCGCTGTATCCATATCCTTGACATACTTTAGTGCAAAATAACAAAGCCCTTTGAAATTGCTTTTAAACAAGGCTTCAAAGGCGGGTTCATCAAAAATCAGTGCGTTATGTTGTGACGTATCGGTCAGGTGAGTTTGGAATTAGACTCACAAAAGTAAGGAATTTTAAAAATGCCTGATAAATTATCTTTAATTTGAAATTATCGAAAGAGCCATCCCACATCTGGCAGGATTTGTGCTATTTGGAAAATCCTTAACTTTGAAAAAACATTACCCATGAAAAAAATAATTTTTGCTGCTGTTGCATTTATGGCAGTATCGTTTTGTTCCGCCCAAAACACAAATGTAAATAACATCGTGAACGGTGCGAATAATCTTGTGAATGGAGCCGGTAATCTGGGTACACCCAGTAGCGATGAAGTGATCAAGGGGTTGAAAGAAGCACTTACCATCGGAACGAACACCGGTGTTGGAATTGCGTCTAAAGCAGACGGCTTTTTTAAAAACCCGGCCATTAAAGTTCCCTTCCCACCCGAAGCCAAGGCAATGGAAACTAAGCTTCGTGCTATGGGCATGACAAAGCAAATCGACAAATTTGTTCTCACATTGAACCGCGCTGCGGAAACAGCTTCCAAAGACGCGGGCCCCATCTTTGTAGCAGCGATTGCTGCCATGACCATCGGTGATGGAATGAACATTCTGAAAGGCGCAGATGATGCAGCCACTCAATATCTGAGAAGTAAAACAAAAGCCGAATTGAAAGTAAAATTTCTGCCGATTGTTAAAGCAGCCATTACCAAAGTTGAACTTTTAAAATACTGGAATCCGCTGGCAAATACCTATAACAAAATGCCCGGTGTACAAAAAGTAAATCCCGATTTGAACGATTACACAACCGAACGCACACTCGAAGGTTTATTCAAACTGGTTGCTGTGGAAGAAGGAAAAATCAGAAAAGATCCTTTGTCACGCACCAGCGATTTATTGAAAAAAGTGTTTGGATATAAATAAACACCTTAAAAGATAAAGCAAAAAAAAACCGGCAACTGCCGGTTTTTTTATTGTTAGTCTGTAATGACAGAACCTTTACCCTGTCCCGCTTTTACATTGGGGTCAAGTTTGGGTGGAGCCTGAATAATTGTTAATTCATCAATCAGGTTTTTTGCGCCTGCCATTTTATCAATTACAAATAATACATAACGAATATCAACACAAATGGTACGCTGGAAACTGATATCATAATCAATATTTCCGCTCATGGCTTCCCAGTTGCCGTCAAAAGCAATACCGATAAGTTGTCCGTCGCCATTGATAACAGGGCTTCCCGAGTTACCTCCGGTAATATCATTGTCTGTAATGAAGCAGGTGTTGACGGTTCCTTTTTCTGCATAGCGGCCGTAATCTTTTTTAAGCCAGAGTTCTTTCAGTTTAGCTGGAACAATAAATTCATCGGAGCTTGGGTTTTCTTTGGCAATCAGACCGTCTAAAGTGGTTACATAATCAAATGTTTTAGAATCTGCGGTATAATCAGCAACTTTACCATAGCTAACACGCATGGTTGAATTCGCATCAGGATAGAATTTTCTATCCGGCTGCATTTCGCGCAGACCCTGAACAAAAAGACGATCTCCACGATTTATTTTATTTTCAAGCCCACCCATATTATTAGAAATACGAATGTAAACCTGAACCATTCCGATCATTGTCTGGAAAACAAGATCTTTGTCAAGTGCCTTCACACTGGGCTTTGCCAGAAACGATTTCATTCTTAAAGAATCAACAAAAATCGATTTTTTGAAAGCAGCATTAGAAAATTTTTCAAAAGATCCTTTGTATTTTTTCTCAACCGTTGCAAAAATTTCAGGGTGCATATCCTTTGCCACATCATCATAATACATTTTCATCAGCGCGGCAAAAACTTTTTTGTCGGTTGGCATGTTGTAATTTTTAAAGTACTCCTCTGCTTTGGGTTGGAAGTCCTTTATTTCTCCATCAATTGCATCTTTGTTGCCCGGAGTATTTTTTAAAACATTATACAGCTGATACATTCCAAACGAGAAATACAAACATTCGGGTCCTTGGAACACGGCTTCATTGAGAAAGTCCATCGCGAGTTCATATTTCTTCAACTCTTCATATCCGGCAGCAACATCTTTCAATGCAGTTCCATATTTTTCCTGACGCTTCATATCGGCATTCACCCAATTCAGGAATTTATCTTCGATGATTCTCTTTTTATCTAATACTTTCCAACGTTTCAGCTGTTCGGTTTGACCGATATAAAATTTCCAGTAGTTCGCCGATTCAGAATATTTGGATGCATATTTCAATTTGATAGCAGGATCTTTTTTCATGTCTTCGCGAAGAATATTCAGTTTCATATCGCGAATTTTAACTGTAGCGGGTCCTTTAATGTCCTGTTCAAGAGAAACACCAAAAGAAGTCATGTAGCGGGTTGTGGTTCCGGGATATCCCATTACCATCGAGAAGTCATCTTTCTTCACACCATTCAGAGAAATCGGAAGAAAATGTTTGGGTTTGTAAGGCGAATTTGAAGCGCTATAATCAGCAGGCTTGTTATTATCGTCAGCATAAATGCGGAATATACTGAAATCACCGGTATGGCGCGGCCACATCCAGTTGTCGGTATCGCCACCGTATTTTCCGATGGATGAAGGGGGCGCACCGGCAAGTCTTACATCACGATAGGTTTCGTATACGAAAAGATAAAACTCATTTCCATCAAAAAAACTTTTTACTTCTGCTTCATAGCCAGTTCCTTTTTCAGCTTCAGCCTGAATTTTTTTCGAGAGGTCACGAATTTTGGATGAACGTGATGATTCACTCATATCATCTTTCAGTTCCTTCATGATTCTTTCGGTGACATCTTCCATGCGAACTAGGAAAGAAACAGTAAGACCCGGAATGGGAAGTTCTTCATTACGGTTCATTGCCCAGAAACCGTTGGTCAGGTAATCGTGCGCAGTTGTACTTTGCGATTGAATAGCATCGTAACCACAATGGTGATTGGTAAACATCAGACCTTCTTTGGAAACCATTTCTGCTGAACAGAAAAAGCCCATCGACACAATCGCATCTTTCAGGCTGGAATGATTGATACTGTATATTTCGTCGGCCGTCAGGTGAAGGCCTTCCTTCTGCATATCAACGTAATTGAGCCGTTCAACTAGCATAGGTAGCCACATTCCTTCATCTGCCCGAAGCGTTCCAGAAAAGGATAACACCACAGCAGCAAGCAGGGTTAAAATCGTTCTTCTCATTTCTTTAAACATTAGTTTATAAACAGGATAATTATTTTCTAACGCAAACCTACGGGAAAATTTGTTGATAGACAAGACTACCATACCAAAAAGCCCAAACACTCAACAAACACTAACTTAACTTAGACGAAAGGATGCGAAATTCAATCATGGGGGCAATTTTCTCATAAAGAACGCCATAAATTGCTTCAGCCACAGGCATGTCCAGTTGTTTTTCCTGAATTATTTCATGAATGCACTTTGCACCATAATAGCCTTCTGCAATCATATTCATTTCAAGCTGGGCGCTTTTTACAGAATATCCGTTGCCAAGCATTTGACCAAAGGTTCTGTTTCGGCTGAATTGTGAATAAGCCGTTACCATAAGGTCGCCCAGATATATGGATGCAAAAAGATCGGGCTTAACAGGAGAAATCGTTTCAATAAAGCGCCTCATTTCTGAGAGTGCATTGCTGATCAGAACAGCCACATAATTATCGCCATAACCCAGTCCGCGGGCGATACCTGCAGCAATGGCGTATATGTTTTTTAATACGGTTGCATATTCACTTCCGTAAATATCATCCGTTTGTGATGTTCTGATATAACGGCATTCCAGTAATTGGGAAACTTCAATCGCCAGTTGTGGATTTTGCGATGCAATAGTCAGATAAGTAAGTTTTTCCAGCGCCACTTCTTCTGCGTGAGAAGGGCCGCCAATTACAGCAAAATTTTCGAAAGGAACATTAAACGTACGGTGAAAATATTCTCCGACAATCAGATTCGCGCCGGGAATAATCCCCTTTATCGCAGAGACAATTTTTTTTCCTTTAAAAAAATCAGATGGAAGTGATGAACACACATCTTCCAGAAAGGCCGATGGTACTGCAAAAAACAGAATATCTGCATTTTTTACAGCGTCTTCAATTTTTTCATGAACATTCAGTTGACCTTTGTCAAATTCAACAGCACTCAGGTAAAGCGGATTGTGATAATACGTGCGCAGATTTTCGATTACTTCTACTTCACGTATCCACCAGTGAACTTCCGGAATATTATTCAGGAGTATCTTTGTAAGAGCAGTGCCCCAGCTACCCGCACCAATAACTGCAATTTTATTTTTGTTCATCATTTTTTAGAATTCAACATCAAAAGTCATTTCTTTTGCATCTCTCAGCACCACTACTTTTGTTTTATCACCCTTGCTGAATTTTGTGAGTGCCGACATGTATGCGTTGATATCATTAATATTATAATCGCCCAGTTTTACGATGATGTCGCCGCCTTTCATTCCAACCTTTTCGGCAATTTTTCCAGCACTCACACCTTCAATACGGAAACCTTTTCCGGTAAATATAAGATCGGGAACAACACCGAGAGTAACTTTCAGTGATACGCGCTGCGGTCCGGCATCCGTGGTTTTGGTAAAGGTAAGCTTGCCCTCTCCGTCGAGGTTATCAATTAGTTTTTCGGAAAAAGTTACAACATTGTACATCCCACCGAAGTTTAACAGCTCCACATCATCCGTGGGTTTGTGATAATCAGCATGTGAATTGGTAAAGAGATGGATCGCAGGAATCTCACGTAAATAAAAGGATACATGATCGCTGCTGCCCATGCCCGATTCCTGGGACGAAAGTTTTAACCCGCGTGCAGGAATACTTTCAATTGCTTTTTTCCATGAAGGAGAAGTCCCGGTACCGTAAAGAGCAATTGTCTTTTCAGATTGCGATAAACGTCCGATCATGTCAAAATTTAACATGTAATTAATTTTCTTCAGATCAAAAATTCCGCTTTTGATAAAATAATTTGAACCCAGAAATCCCTTTTCTTCACCGGTAAAAGCAACAAATAAATAATTGAAAGATTTTTTATCAGAGTTCACATAATGTTTTGCAAGTTCAAGCAAGCCCGCAATACCACTGGCATTGTCGTCAGCTCCGTTGTGAACTGCTTTTTTTCCGGTATACATCGAACCGTCTTCGCCATATCCCAGATGATCATAATGACCGCCCAGCACAACGGTAAATGGTGCATTGTTGTCGATGATTCCAAGTACATTGTATCCGGTTTTGTGTACTCTTTTTAACTGTGTAGAGATATTTATTTTCGCAGGATTTTTATCAGTGAGAACCTTTACGAAGTCACCGGTTGCAAAAATCACAGGAATAGAATAGGGATTCGTTCTTGAATTCAAAAACTTCTGGGGATCATACTGCTTGGGAGCGGTATTGATAAATATAATTCCGGCAGCGCCCTTTTTAATGGCGAGTTCAATCTTTGTATTCGGGTCAATAAAATCTTTGTACTTCGAATTTTCTCTTTCTCCATCGGGACCATACATGTCGATCACAAATATTTTTCCCTGCAAATTATTCATGCCTGAATAATCATCATAGCCCATATTGGGCGCGGTAACACCGAATTTAACGTAAACCGATTCTCCTTTTATGCTTGTATTTCCGGCATAAGAAAGAGGCCAGAAATCTTTATTTAAAGTACCAGACTTTTCATTTATAAAAAGGAAATTTGAATCACCCACTTTAACGCCATCCACAAAATCGAGTGATTGCAGATAATCCGGCGTTATCGGCTTTAGTCCGATTTCCTTAAAACGCTTCACGATAAAATGTGCTGCACGCAACTCACCCGGACTGCCGGTTTCTCTTCCCTCCATTGAATCATGTGAAAGTACTGTCACATCATATCGTAATCGTTTGCATACGTTGACAGAGTCATCTGCATTTTGGGAAAATGCACCAGTTGCTGCAAACAGCAATACAAAAAGAAAAATATTTTTTTTCATGAAAGAAAATTTATTCAGTTTTTACAACTTTAAGAAGACTTCTGTTTCCCGATTCATAACTGACAGAAACAAGATACAGCCCTGGTTTTAATGAATTGACAGGAACAACAATGCGAGCGCTTCCCGACACGGTTTGAGAAATTTCAGACAAGATTCTTCCTTCGATACTCATCAGCTGGATGTGACATTCCGAATTTATTCCGTTTACATGCACTGCAATTTCGTTGTTGGCAGGATTTTCTACAAAGGCATTCATTGCACTGATACCTTTGCTTTCAGCACTCAAGTTTGGGTCGATCAATAATTTTAAATTGACAGGCAAATGGTCAGAATTGTTAAACAAAGCATCAATAACCGCAGCCGGAGCTGAGTTGTTGGTGCCGTCATTTATTGAAAGGTTAAAATGATTTCCATCCTGACCAATGGTTTTGTATGTTCCAGGGATGTACTTTACTTTATCCAAACCATTTTTCACTTTGTTTGAAATTAAAATAAAATCAAATCGATCGTCCATCCCCCCGCTGGCCTTGCATCCGTCAGAAGAACTGTTGGTAGATTGTGTATGATAATTTTTATAATAAGCGTTGTTGTTCCACATTCCAGCCTGGTTGATCGGATCGTTGAAATTAATATTAACATTTGAGTTTGTGGTAAGGTTTATCCAGGCTTGTTCAGAACTGTTATACAAATTAAAATCACCCATCATCAGATTGTTTACTGAGTAGCTATTTGAATTCAGATAACCCATCAGCTGATTTGTTTCTGCAGCCCTGTCGGAAGCATCTGATGAGGTAGAGCCTGCCTTTAAATGTGCCTGAATAAATGTAACATAAACCGAATCGCCCCAGGCCAAAGAAGGTTTGTAAAACATTTTGTAAATATTAATGTCGCGCAAGGAAGTGATCACAACATCCTGCCAGACCAGACTGAATTTATTACTGTTGTAAAAAAGAGTGTTCACAATATCAGACCCGCCATAGTTGGTGTAGTTAATTTTTTGGTAATAGTTCACGCCACCAATATTCAAAGCATTGTCTAGAAGGTACTGTATATCGTTAGCCACCGGATGAATTTCGTTGACTGTAAAAATATCAGGCTTCACATAACTTACTATCGTAGAAATATATCCGGTTTTTGTTATATAATTGTTATTTGCAGATGTGCAGTATGAATTGTAGGTGCTTCCATAATTTAAAAGATTATACTGCAACACAGAAACTGTATCTTGTGCAAAAAGGCGTCCGGTTGCTGAAAGCAACACAAGACTCAGTAAAAGTTTTTTCATCAATTATTTCTTTTTAGGATCTGTCTTCTTTGCAGTAGAAGAATCCGTAGCAGTAAAATTAGAATCTGCAATTTGTTTGTTTAACTGATCAGCCAGGGCGTCTGAGGTAGAATCAGCTTCCCGTTTTTGCTCTGCTTTTTCCTTATCTCCGGTTGGCGGATTACAGGCAAATGAAACGGCGATAAGAATCCCGAGTATAAAAATCAGTGCTTTTTTCATTTTCATACAGTTTAATTAACAAAGATAAGCCTTTTTATAGAAAACGATAAATCAGCGTTTTTAATATTTAGGCACTCTAACACTTGTTAACATGATTTTTTTTCTTAACTTTGAATAAAACAATTTAAAAATTTTCAATTATGAATATAGAATTGCCCGCTCTCCCTTACGATCCTTCGGCGCTTGAGCCCGTGATCACAGCCAACACATTAAGTTTTCACTATGGAAAACATCATCAGGCTTATGTCACTAACCTGAACAAACTGATTCCCGGAACTGAATTTGAAAATTCTTCTCTGGAAGAAATTATATTAAAATCTTCAGGCGGTATTTTCAATAATGCAGCCCAGATATGGAACCATACTTTCTACTGGGAATCATTACGCTCACCGTGCGAAGACAATGCTCCTGTCGGAAAAATAGCATCTATGATCAACGATGCTTTTGGATCATTTGAAGCATTCAAAGAAAAATTTTCAGCTGCAGCGGTTACCCTTTTTGGGTCAGGCTGGGCATGGCTTGTCGTGAAAGACGGGAAGCTGGAAATTGTGCAGGAAAGCAATGCCGGAAATCCCATGACCAAAGGATTAAAGCCACTCCTCACTTTTGATGTTTGGGAACATGCGTATTATATCGATTACCAGAACCGCCGCCCTGATTATGTTTCTTCAATATGGAAATTAGTGAACTGGGATAAGGTGGAATCAAGGGTGTAATGGCTTTTTGGTTTTCGAACAAGGAATAATGATTTTCGATTTGCGAAGAGAAAAAATTATTCGAAATTTATTCTGATAGGAATAGTATACTTAATTCTAATTGGTTTTCCACATTCTGAGAGAGCCGGTTTCCAGCGGGGCATATGTCGCACTGCATTAACAATGGAGGAATCAATTTTTGGATTGAGTCCTCTTAGTATTTTCACATATTCAGTTCGGCCGGTCTCTGAAATATCGAAGCTGCAGTAAGCTGTTCTTCCTCCGGTTTTAATCTGTGGATAGCCAATTTTTTTGTGGATGAAAGCTCCCATAGCATCCTGACCTCCGGGAAATTCCGGCATTTTTTCGGGATACCCGCTTTGATACTTTTCAGTTGTATCTGGAATTGGATTTTGGGGTACTATTGCATAGCAAGAGACCTCAGAAAAAATATTGTGAACACGTATCCCATTTCGAATTACCTTTTTTCCGGCGATTTTGTTCTCACATGACCCAATAATACTAATCATAAATAGAATAAAGAATCCTGCTTTAAGTTTCAGAATAGTATTTGTTCTGCGAAGAAAACACATAAAATAAATTTATAAAAAATCCGCAATCGGCAATTATTCAACGGTAACTGATTTCGCCAGGTTTCTCGGTTGGTCTACGTTGCAGCCCCGCATCACAGCAATGTGATAGGAAAGTAGTTGTAGCGGAATAGTTGCAAGTAAAGGCACCAGTGCTTCATCGGTATCAGGAACTTCAATTACGTAATCAGCGAGTTCTCGAACATCTGTATCGCCTTCGGTAACGATGGCAATGATTTTTCCTTTTCGTGCTTTTACTTCCTGAATGTTGCTGATTATTTTTTCATAGGAGCCCTTCTTGGTTGCGATAATAACAACAGGCATTTCCTCGTCAATCAGTGCAATAGGACCGTGTTTCATTTCAGCAGCCGGATAGCCTTCTGCGTGTATGTAAGAAATTTCTTTCAGTTTGAGAGCTCCTTCCAGAGCAACCGGGAAGTTGAATCCGCGGCCGAGATACAATGCATTCTGAACATTTTTAAAGCGCTCAGCAAGTTCAATAATCTGATCGTTTACTTTTAGCGCCTGCTCAACTTTCGAAGGAATTGCATCCAGTTCATTAATTATCTGCTGATATCTGGATCGTGGCAAAGTTCCTTTTTTTCCAGCCAGCATCAGAGCCATCAGTGTTAATACAGTAACTTGAGCGGTGAAAGCTTTTGTAGAAGCAACGCCTATTTCAGGGCCCGCGTGTGTATATGAACCTGCATCTGTATTTCGGGCAATGGAGGATCCGACAACATTACAGATTCCAAGAATGGTTGCGCCTTTCGATTTGGCAAGTTGAATGGCTGCCAATGTATCAGCTGTTTCACCCGATTGCGAAATGGCAACTACTACATCATCTTCGTTGATGACCGGATTGCGGTATCTGAATTCAGAAGCATATTCTACTTCAACAGGAATGCGTGCAAATTCTTCAATCAGGTATTCGCCTACAAGCCCTGCGTGCCAAGATGTTCCGCATGCAACAATAATGATACGACCTGCATTCAGAATTTTTTGTTCATAATCAATAATTCCACCTAGCGCAACGATACCGGTTTCCGTATTTAATCTTCCACGCATACTATCGCGGATGGAGCGGGGTTGCTCATAAATTTCCTTCAGCATGAAGTGTGGAAATCCGCCTTTTTCTAAGGCCTGAAGACTAACCTCCAGCTTCTGGATATAAGGTGTTTTTTCTTTGTTTTTAATCGTTTTGAGTTTTAGTTCTTCACCACGATTTAAAATAGCCATTTCTTCGTCTTCCAGATACACTACATTTTTTGTGTATTCCACAATGGGTGTTGCATCGGATGCAAGGAAGAACTCACCTTTGCCAAGGCCTATCACCAAAGGACTTCCTTTCTTTGCAGCAATCAACTGATCGGGATTGTCTTTTGAAAGAACAACAATCGCATAAGCACCTACCACTTGATTCAGTGCAATACGAACGGCTTCTACAAGATCAACATTTTCGTTGGTCTGAATATCTTCAATTAAATGAATCAATACCTCTGTATCGGTATCACTAGAAAATTCAAAGCCACGGCGCAGTAATTCTTCTTTAAGCGGAATATAATTCTCGATGATTCCATTATGAATCATCGCAAGATTTTTTGTGAAAGAATAATGAGGATGTGCATTGATATCATTGGGCTCACCGTGTGTTGCCCAACGTGTATGGGCGATTCCGATGGTTCCCTGCTGGTCGTGTTGCTTCATCAATTCTTCCAGGTCAGAAACTTTACCTTTTGTTTTAATCAGGTTGAGCGTTCCGTTCAACAAAGCAACACCGGCGCTGTCATAGCCCCGGTATTCAAGCCTTCTGAGACCCTTAATCAGGATGGGATAAGCCTGCCGGGGTCCGATATATGCTACAATGCCACACATGGTTTAGTGGATTTTGGTGTACGTAATTTTAAGTTTTAGTGGGTTGGAAGATCTTTTTCCTCCTTTGATAACTAGACGATCGGCTTTAACAGAAGCTCCGGAAACCATCAGATAAATTCCGTATTGGTTTTGAACAGCATGAATGATCTGATCGATATGCCTCGAAATATTAAAAGTATACTGTCGCGTTGTCGAGGAAAAAGCCCCTCCGAAATAAGTATCACCCTGGTACTGATCAATAAGGAAGGTTGTTTTTCCTTCCGCATCAATGGCTGCAAGTGAAAGTTTGGAAGGGGGTGTATAAAGATCAGTGTAGGTGTTATTATCTTCAACAGTTATTAAAAGCTCTGCGCGGTTAATAACAACATTACCCAAAGCAGCAAAATTATTGATGTTTGGAAAAAGAATTTTAGCTTTAACTCCCGCCATAGATTGTGCATAGATCAGGCTGTCTCCAACAGAATTACTATTCAACTGTGAAAGAAATGTTGAAGGATACACATGATCAAAATGATTGATGCGAGTGCTTAAATCAGCAGGACTAAAACTGTAATATTCTCCACCGTTGTAATACAAAGTCAGCCGTGACATTCCTGATTTGGCGATAATATCAAAATAAAGCATGCACCCACCCGTATAAACATCTTCAGTTTTTACATAAAGACCATTGAAAAAATTCTGGAAGTTGGTATTATCGCTAAGATTTGATGTGCCGGATGCATCCAGAAATCGTTGTCCAAAGGCATCGCTCAGGCGCAATCTCAGATGCGGCGCTTTGTTTACGCTACCTATTTTAACACTATCGCTTGGTTTAGGATTTATATAAGCAGAGGCTACTTCAAACCCGCTTGGCGCAAAAATATTATTATATGCTTTGCCAACATGCTTATTAGAATAATAAATACTGTCGTTGGACAGCTTTTCTGTTAGCTCATACACGCTGACTTTCATCGGTTTTTTATATTGCCCGTAATATCCGCTGTATGCAAGTGTAAGCACAATAGAATCGAGTTTTTTGGGAGAAGCAAAAGCAACATTGTTTGTTGGGAGCGAGAATTGAATCGCAAATCCGGCATTTGTACTTCCGAAAATAGGATCATTTAAACTTCCCAGTAAACTGGCGGAGGTGTGGTCGGCACGAACCGAATCTTCACGAACCGACAAACATTGAATGGTAACTGTATCAGTTGTTGTTACATTAAGCTGATCATTGACAGGCTGAACTTCAACTCCGATCAGGTCGGGATCAGTGCAGGATACAACAGAAAAAAAGAGCAAAAAGCAGAATGCTGCAGCGAAATAAAAAAACGATTTCTTCACAAAATATTCAAATTAATCAGATCATTCAAAAAACGCGGGTTCCATTACCATCACTTCATCATAGAAATCAGAATACATATCAATGTACTGGTCACTGTTCTGGTATCCCAATACAGGCTTGCCAGACATGCGAATATGCTTTTCAATTTCTAAATTTATTTTTTCACTTCCCAGAATAACTGCATCGGAATAATCAACGGCAGCTTTACTGATACCAACAAAGTTGGTTTTTTTGTAAGCTGCGAGTTGTTCGTCAGTAACTCCATCAACCCAAAGTTTACGTTCAAAATCCTTATTAAACGTACCCGTGAAATCATCATCATAAGCAGAATAAATCACACGTGTATCAGCGAACAAAGGATTGTCACGCAAAGCGGTTTTAACATAAAAAGGAACAAGACTCGACATCCAGCCATGGCAATGAATAATATCAGGTGCCCAGCCCAGCTTTTTAACTGTCTCTAAAACGCCTCGGCTAAAAAATACGGTGCGCTCGTCGTTGTCCTTGAAAAATTTATTGGCTTTATCATAAATGATATACTTCCTCTGGAAATAATCTTCATTGTCGATAAAGTAAATCTGCATGCGTGCAGCTGAAATAGAAGCTACTTTAATAATGAGCGGATGGTCCGTGTCATCAATAATCAGGTTCATCCCTGACAGACGAATAACTTCATGCAATTGATTGCGGCGTTCGTTGATTGAACCGAAACGCGGCATAAAAGTGCGGATTTCTTTGCCTCTTTCCTGAATTCCCTGTGGCAGATGACGGCCTATGTTAGCAATATGACTGTCGTCGAGAAAGGGTGTAATCTCCTGAAATACGAATAAAACCTTTGCTTTTTTCATTCATGCAGTATTGGGGTATGCAAAGGTACTTCAAATTATTAACATAGACAAGTTTTTCAACCTGAATATTTTGTGTCTTTCATTGTTAATAACCTTACCCTCACACTTGCAGAAAATTACGTAATACTCGTATATGGATTTTCGGTGTTAGTCTAAATTAATGAGTGACAAAATTATTAACTGATCACACCAAACACATAGTCCTGCGTTTTCTTTTCTTTTGGATTTTCAAGAATTTCTTTTGCCGGACCTGCCTCGATGATTTCCCCCATGTGGATATATACCAGATAGTCTGCAATACGCTTTGCCTGACGAAGAATATGGGTAACGACAATGATTGAATACTTCTCTTTCAACTCAATGAACATTTTTTCGATGTTTTGGCTGGAAACGGGATCCAGTGCAGAAGTTGGTTCATCACCCAGTATAATATCGGGATCCACCGCAAGCCCACGTGCCAGGCATAAACGCTGCTGTTGTCCGATAGATAATCTAGCAGCAGGCATGTGAAGACGGTCTTTTACTTCATCCCACAGGCTGGCTTCTTTTAAATAGTGTTCTACGATTTTATCCAGTTCCTTTTTTCTTTTTTCTCCATGAATTCGTGGACCATAAGCGATATTACCATAGATCGACATGGGAAGCGGAGACGGACGTTGTGAAAGAAGGCCCATGCGCCTGCGGATTTCGGTTACTTCTGTTCCTGCTGCATAAATATCATCACCCTCAACGAGAACCTGACCAGATATTTTTACATCATCGGTCATTTCAATAAGTCTGTTGAAACATTTGAGTAGTGTTGTTTTTCCGCAACCAGAAGGGCCAATAATGGCCGTGATTTTCTTGGAAGGAATTTCCAGATTGATGTTTTTTAAAACATGATTTTTCCCGTAATGGAGATTCAGGTTTCTTACGCTGATCGCACTCTTTGTTTCCATATCAAACCCTGTATTTTTTAAACACGCCGGTAAGAATCCTTGCCAGAACGCTAACAATTAAAATTAAAACGGTGAGAATAAGTGCCGCTGCATAAGCCCTTTCCTGCACTTCAGGGAAAGGAGTCCCTAACTGAAAAAAGATAGCCAACGGCAACGTTGCTGTTGACTGAGAAAGAGAAGTTGGGATATAATCCGAATAACCTGCGGTAAACAAAACGGCGGCTGCATCGCCAATAGCGCGCCCGAAAGCGACCAGCAATGCGGTACAAATTCCCGGTAAGCACTGACGGAAAATTACACGTATTGCCGTTTGAAAGCGCGTTGCACCTAATGCATAGGAAGCTTCAGGAAGAAACGAAGGAATCATCATCATTACTTCATCCGCAGTACGGACAATGACGGGAAGGATAACCACCGCAACAACAACAATCCCGGCGCCCAGCGAAGTCTTCATTCCCAAAGCTACCATGATGGTAAATCCAAAAGCACCATATACAATCGAAGGAATGCCCCACATCACATCGAAGCAAAGTCTTACAAAATTTGAAAATTTGGAGTTTTTTCTGCGGTAAGCATTCAGATAAAATGCCACGGGAAGAGCCAGAACGCCCGCTAGCAGCGTTGCACCAAATGCAAGGTATAGTGAACCAATAATCGCATTCGCAATGCCGCCTTCTTTTCCCATATAATATCCACCCTTAGGTGTTTCGGTAAGCATGCTCCAGCTTAAAGCAGGAAGTCCGCGGAAGAGAATACTACCGATTAAAAGAACCAATGCCAGAACAATCATCCCTGCCGAAAATTGCATCAGCAGTTTGAAAAACTTTTCTTCAGCCAGACGTCTTTTCAGGTTACTCATATCGCAGATTCCTTTCGATACGTGTTAACACAATTCTTGAAAAAACATTAAAGGCTATCACCACGAGAAGCAGAACCAGTGCGGCAAGCATCAGGGCTGAATCGTAAAGAGGAATAGAAAGCATTTCTCCGTAATTGTTGGCAATGAGTGCAGGCAAAGGATATCCCGGCTCAAACAATCCACCCGGAACATGCACCACATTTCCGACCACCATTAAAACGGCCATCGTTTCGCCTAATGCGCGGGATAAACCCAAAACAACAGAAGCAATAATTCCTGCTCTTGTTCGTCTTAATAAAACACTTTTCACGGTTTCCCATTTCGTGGCGCCCAGAGATAACGATGCTTCTCGAAGTTCAATCGGAACGGCCCTGAAAACTTCCAGCAGTACATTAATAATAATTGGAATAATCATCACGGCCAGCACCAGTCCGCCTGCCAGAATGCTGTATCCGTTAGATTCGTATCCGAAGAAAGGAGCGATCTGATTTCTGATCAGCGGAACAATAAGAATGATGCCCCACACACCAAAAATCACAGAGGGAATTCCCGAAAGAATATCAATGAAAGGTGTGATGAAAGTAGTGACTCGTTTCGGAGCATATTCACTTAAATAAATGGCTGTAAGCAAGCAGACAGGAACAGCAATCACTACGGAAATGATTGTTACCCATAATGTGCCGACCAGAAAAGGAAGCATCCCAAACTGTCCCCTGAGTGGAAACCATTTGTCGGACAATAAGATTTCAGAGATCGGATGATCCTGTAAAACGGGAAGTGATTTCCAGATCAAGCCTCCCAATACACCCAGCAGGATTGCAACAAGAAAAAGTGTAATCGCCAGCATAAACCCGCCCGCGACTTTGTCACCTTTCGTTCTTGAAAAAAACGACATTTATTTCAGGCTGTTCAATGCAGCGTCAATCTTGGCTTTGGGTAATGGAATATATCCTGCTGTATTTACAAATTGCTGTCCGTCGGTAAGAACCCAGTTGAGAAACGCCAGCAGAAGCGGATCGGTTGGTTTGCCTTTGGTAACAAAATATAAGCCACGGGCAGGTGGGGAAGGATATCGGTTTTCTGAAATAGCTTTCAGAATCTGATCTTTATTTACATAAAAAGTTTCTTCATCTGATAGAAATTTATCAGCGTTGATATCAATAGGAACCACTTTGATCCCTGTGTTTACTGCTTTTGTTTTTGAATCGAATGCATAACAAATGTTATTAAATCCGATACCCAGTCGATCATTTTTTACGGCTTCAGTCACGCCCGGATCACCCTGTACGCCTGTTCCCTGAAGGTTTTCCTGTTTGCCGCCCAGGTATTTGGCCCACACATCTGCTGCTCCGCAAGCATCAGCTCTTGTGTAAACATTAATTTTATCCATATTAGTTTTATCGCCGGTCAGCTCGCCCCATGTTTTAATAGCGCCGGTGATGAATATTCCTTTGAATTGTTCTTTCGTCAAACCCTTATTCATGATAACCTGCAGCATAGGATTATCAGCATTGATGATTGCAACTACAGCATCTCTTGTAACGGGAATACCAAATGCACCTTTTGCTTTTTCTTCAGGGCTGATTTCGCGCGATATCATACCAATGTTTACAAGACCTGACAGAACATCGGTCATTCCTTTTCCTGCGCCACCAGCAGAAATATCTATACGCACTTTGGGATTCAGTTTCATAAATTCTTCACCCCATTGCTGTGCCATGGGATAAAGTGCAAATGCGCCCGAAAGCGTCAGGTCGCCACTTAATTCATCACCCGATTTATCGGATGAACCACAGCCCTGCGACAGGATAACCAGCGCCATTCCAGCGATTGCAATCAGTTTTTTCATGTCAAATTCTTTTAATCAAACAAAATCTATCGAATTAGTATGCAAAGATACTAATCTTTTTATCTATGGCAAAAATAGGATGAAAAATCAAATCGTTAATCATGAATTCTGCTATAAGTTTCAACATTTCAGTTCATAATTCATTTTCCAGAATGTGCTGATTGGTGCGAGAACTTTTTGTTTCTGTCCATACGTCTCTTTTTGCCACCAATACACAAAGGCACCAAATTTCACCAAAATTAACAACACTTTGTATTCCATTACGGGCATCTGTCTTCCAACTAAAAATTTCTCCTGCATTGTATCTTCCAGAAGGCGCTGGCTAGTGTGTCAGCTTTCCATTTCCGACTTCTGTCTACCAGCAAAAAAAAGAATACACTTCCAGAAGGCGCTAGCTCGTGCGAAAGCTTTCCATTTCCAGCTTCGGACTTCGGTCTTCCGACAAAAAGAGAATACTCGTATTACCAGTTATCCCTCAAGTGTAACGCTCACCTTCTGCGTCTTCCCGCCAATAGGCGGATTCAGCTTGGAAACAGTCACGGTAAATTTTTCCGCTTCCGGAAATTTTAAACGCAGTGCCTGAATAATATTGTAAGCCACATGTTCGATCAGTTTTGAACTTTTTTGCATTACAATTTTAATTTCTTCATAAACCAGCTGGTAGTTGATGGTTTTTTTTAAATCATCTTCTTTTGCAGCTTCTGTATAGTCAGTATCAATAGTAATATCCACACGATAGTGCCCGCCGATAATCTGCTCTTCTGTGTAGCAACCGTGGTGGGCATAAAACTCCATTCCTTTAATTCTGATCTGGCTCATGTTGTTTCAAATATTGATGTGCTGCAAACTTACGATTCATTTTTCAGATTTTCCCATTACTTTTGCTCTTTTAAAATTACAAATATTATGTCCGCTGAAAGCGAAAAAACCGGAAGCAACGAAACACAGCGTTCGCTGAATTTTCTGGAACAGATTATTGAAGAAGACATCCGCAATGGTAAAAACGAGGGTCGTGTGCACACACGCTTCCCGCCGGAACCCAACGGATATCTCCATATCGGTCATGCCAAGTCCATCTGCATTAATTTTGGTTTGGCAAAAAAATACAACGGCAAATGCAACCTTCGTTTCGATGATACCAATCCTGTAAAAGAAGATACCGAGTATGTAGACTCCATTCGCGAAGACGTGAAATGGCTTGGCTTTTCGTGGGATGATCGTGAATTTTACGCGTCGGATTATTTTGAACAATTGTATGAATTTGCTGTTCAGCTTATACAAAAAGGAAAAGCCTATGTGTGTGAAATGACCGCCGAAGAAATGTCGAACGGTCGTGGAACGCCTTCCAAACCTGCTGTTGAGAGCCCATGGCGTAACCGCAGTATTGAAGCAAACCTTGATCTTTTCACCCGCATGCGTAATGGAGAATTCAAAGACGGAGAAAAAACATTGCGTGCAAAAGTAGATCTTGCATCCCCCAACATGCACATGCGCGATCCTGTTTTATACCGCATTCTTCATACCGATCATCATCGCACCGGAAACAAATGGTGCATGTATCCGATGTATGATTATGCGCACGGACAAAGCGATTCGATTGAAAAAATAACACATTCTATTTGCACACTGGAGTTCGAAGTACACCGTCCTTTGTACGAATGGTTCATTCAGGCATTGGAGATTTTCCCTTCGCATCAGTATGAATTTGCACGTCTCAACATCACCTATACCGTGATGAGCAAGCGCAAACTGCTGGAGATGGTCAAAGGAAATTATGTAAACGGCTGGGATGATCCGCGTATGCCAACGATCTGCGGAATGCGCCGGCGCGGTTATACACCCGAAGCAATTCGCAACTTTGCTGAAACAATTGGTGTCGCTAAACGAGAAAATGTAATTGATGTGGCATTGCTTGAACATTGTGTGCGTGAAGATTTAAACAAAAGTGCGCAACGTGTGATGGCTGTGATGAATCCTGTGAAAGTGGTTATCACTAATTACCCTGATGATCTGGTTGAAGAAATGGATGCTGTAAACAATCCAGAAAATGAAAATGCAGGATCGCGAAAAGTTCCATTTTCAAAAACGTTGTGGATCGAGCAGGAAGATTTCATGGAAGTACCTGAAAAAAAATTCTATCGCCTGTCGCCCGGAATGGAAGTGCGTTTACGCTATGCGTATTTTGTAACCTGCACGGATGTAATTAAAAATACAGACGGAACAATTAAGGAAATTCACTGTACATACGACCCCGCATCACGTGGAGGAAACTCGCCGGATGGAAGAAAAGTAAAAAGTACAATTCACTGGGTTTCGGAAAAGCACGCAATTGATGTGGAAACACGTTTGTATGATCGTTTGTTTACAAAAGAAAATCCCGATGATACAGAAGAGGGAGAAGATTTTAAAAGTTTCATGAATCCGGAATCATTAAAAACAGTGGTTTGTAAAGCAGAGCCTTTTATAATGAATGCAAAAGCCGGAGAAAAATTTCAGTTTGAACGTATCGGATACTTTTGTGCAGATAAAGATTCTGCTATTGGAAAACCGGTTATGAACCGCACGGTTACGCTGAAAGACTCGTGGACAAAAAACAAATAAAAAATATCTTCTTCACTTCAGCAAAATCATTCATCAACGAATGAGTGTAATATTTCCTTGTCGGATGATCGTTGTATTATCTTTAAGCATAGCATTTAGATAAAATACAAAAACACCACCGTCCATTTCTTTTCCATGCATTTTGCCGTCCCACCCAATCTCTGGATTATCAGTGAAGAATACTTTGTTTCCCCAGCGGTCGTAGATTGCAAATTCCAATACTTCGATGCAATTATTTCTGACATAGAGTATGTCATTATATCCATCGTTGTTTGGAGAAAAAGCACTTGGAATAAACACTTCTCCGCACATCAATTCTACCGTAACAGTAACTGTATCTTGCGCAACACAACCGCCTGCATCAATAGATGTAACAATATAGGATGTAGTTGTAGTAGGCGTTGCAAAAGGATTCTGGCAAGTAGGGCATGAAAGAGAGCCGGGCGGAAACCAGGACCAGGACGTTCCGCCGGAAGAATGAAGCTGCACACTTTCTCCCGCTTCAATAGTGGTGTCAGGCCATGCGTGAACAACAGCAGAAGAAGTAATTTCAATATCAATGGTAGCGATTCCGCCACAAGTACCATTGTATGCTGTTACGGTATAGGTTGAATTAACCAGCGGATTCACAGTAATCGTAGCTGTTGTTGCAGCTGTACTCCAAATGTAGGTTGAGCCACCTGAAGCTGTAAGCATGACATTTGCGCCTGCGCAAACCAATGTATCACCGATAATTTGTGGCGTTGGAATAGTATTTACAAGAAGCGTTATTTCAGTTGAAACGGCTGAATCGGGCGATGCGCAGGATGATGAGGAATAAAGAATTACTGAAACTACATCACCGTTAACAAACGTGTTTGAAGAAAACGTTGATGAATTTGTCCCGGCATTTACACCATTGACAAGCCATTGATAAGTTGGTGTTGTGCCACCACCCGTCTCGGCTGCTGTGAAAGTAACAATATCTCCAACACAAATCGCTCCGGATGGCGATGCAGAAATATTCACCTGAGGAGTAATTACAGAAGTTACTATAAGCACAATTGCGTTTGATATAGCTGAATCGGGCGATGCACAGGTTGATGAAGAGTAAAGAATACATGTAACAATATCACCGTTAACAAATGTGGAAGAAGAAAACACAGAAGAATTTGTTCCTGCATTTGCACCATTGACGAGCCATTGGTAAGTTGGTGTTGTGCCACCACCCGTTTCAGTTGCAGTGAAAGTAACAATATCACCAGCACAGATTGCCCCTGAAGGCGAAGCAGAAATAGTAACCAGTGGAGTAACTGTACTGTTTACAATAATATTGATGCCGTTATCATTGCCAATCAATGCCGGAGTAGAGCTCACAACACGCACTCTGTAACCATTACCCGGAGGGGTGGCACAAGGAATCATACAATGAATGTTTCCAGAATTTGCAGTGCTTAATAAGGTGCCAATGGAAACCGGTGCTGCAAAACTTCCGGCAGCATCAGATAATTGAGCTGTATATACATTTCCAACTGTAAATGTTCCAACGCTTGTAAAAGGAACGATGATGGAGTCGCAAGCACAGAATGGACTTCCGCTAACAGAT
>JAZDMK010000267.1:0-17684 GCA_043800975.1 Bacteroidota bacterium
GTGCGAATAATTTATTTTTATTCCGAGTTTATCACCGTTTCCAAAAAATGCCTGAATGATTTCAGCCATATGATTAACACAGATGTAAACTTCATCAACGCCGCATTTCACAAGCCTTTCGAGAAGTATTTGCAAAATTGCTTTCTCACCCACGGGAACCAGCGGCTTCGGGATGAGTGTTGTGTATGGCTTGAGCCGCGTGCCTTTACCACCGGCCAGAATAACGGCTTTCATTATATGTTATAGATTTCAGGTTTATACAATTTCAGATTTTCAGGAATGGAAAACCATTTCACTGTTTCAGCAATGCCTTGATCGAAGCTGTATTCAGGCGACCAGTTCAACAGCTCTTTTGCTTTTTTATTTTCTGCCCATAACCTTTCAACTTCGCTTAATTCGGGACGTATTCTTGCATCATCCGAAACAAGTTCAATTTGCTTTCCGGCAGCAGCAGCTATTTTCAGCGCAATATCCTTTACTGAGATTTCAAAGTTACTTCCCAGATTAATCACTTCGCCCAAACCTTTTTCACTTTCAGCAGCTGCAATGAAGCCACGGGCGGTGTCTTTCACAAAGTTCATGTCACGCGTGGGTGTGATTGAACCCAGCTTTATTTTCTCGTATCCATTCAGCACTTGTGAAATAATCGTAGGAATTACAGCACGTGCCGACTGACGCGGGCCGTATGTATTGAAAGGACGTACAACAACAACCGGTGTTTGAAAAGAACGAAAGAAAGTTAACGCAAGAAAATCTGCTCCCGATTTAGTAGCTGCATACGGCGACTGTGGATTCACAGGGTGCTCTTCGGTTATCGGCACAAACTGCGCTGTTCCGTATATTTCACTGGTTGATGTATGTACAACTTTTTGAATGCCCAGATCACGTGCAGCCTGAAGTATATTGAGCGTACCCTTGACATTTGTTTCAACATAAATATCGGGAGAATGATACGAATAGGGAATTCCGATCAGCGCAGCCAGATGAAATACGGCATCACAACCCTGCATGGCATTGCGCACTCCGTAGGGATCAGCGATATCACCTGAGAAAATTTCAATATTTTTTATCACATCAGCAGGCAGGCTGTCGATCCATCCCCAGCGATTGAAGGAATTGTAGTGAACAAATGCTTTCACAGAACAGCCTTTGGCAAGTAATTGCTCTGTGAGATGACTACCAATAAAGCCACCGGCACCAGTAACGAGTACTTTTTTATTTTTCAGATCCATGTCGTCAGATTAGTAAGGCAAAGTAACGAAAAAATTAAAATAAATTCACCAATGTTTCGCTTCTTTGAAGAATACTTATGTTGAGCACAGTCCTCAGCAGCGAAACATTTTTGCACTATTCTGTTCGACGCAGTTTACCGACAGTGGGGTGTATCTGCCCATCTATCGCTCTCCGCCGCAGCCGGGCATTCTTCCTTTTATTTAATAAAAAAAGGGCCACACATGCAGCCCTTCAAAATAGTTTAATGTTCTCAGTTATCGTGTAAGGATTATTTTCTTCATGATACGCTGCGAGCCGTTGCGCACCTGAACGAAATACATTCCATCCGGTTGATCCGAGATGTCAAGTTTAACCTTAGATTGATTTCGTTTAGTAGATTTCACTGTTTGGCCAAGGGCATTCATCACAGTAATTTCAGATTCTGTATTGACTCCTGTTTGAATTGTAAGCATTCCTGCAGAAGGGTTAGGACTTACAGAAACATTTAAAGTTGCATTTTCTTCAACACCTACAAAATATTCGAATTCCAGATCATCCAGTTTAACATTGGATCCTGCGTTTGCGCTACCCATGGAAGATAGTACAATGATATTAAGTGTATCAGGATTGCCGGTCATTCCGAGATCATAAATCAGAGGGATTTCAAAATAGGTATACGAAGGAATGGCTGTAAATGAATAATATTCACCATAAGCCATGGTATCACCAGCCTGGAAGAGAAGAAGAAACATAGCACATGTATCACCTGCTACAGGAGTATACTTAATATACCCTTTTAATTTGGTTGGTTTATCAGTGAAAGGAGTACCGCCGGAAACAGTTTGAGAAATCAGATCGATTGTTCCCATATTTCCTGCGCCGGGTATCGTTCCAATACCTGCAGCTGCTTTTGTTTCAATTTTTGCAGCATAGGTGCCGCCATGAGCATCCGTAGTTTGCGTGAATGTATGCAGATTGATAATCGGCACAACAGAAATGTCAATTCCATTCCAGGGTGTGCAGGCGATCGTATCCGACCAACCGGATTCAAAGTTACCTGCAGGCACAGGCGCCTGAGCTGAAAGCTGACTGGTATAAATTCCGGCTGCAACGAACAAGAAAAGAGTAAAAAGTTTTTTCATAAAGATTCAGTTAAAATGAAACATTGATTTTCGTGAACAACAAAGATAAAATATTTTAACGGACTAAATATATTAATTCCGGTTTTTTTCAACGGCTTTGCTGAAAACATGTGTCAGTTTTTCGGTCAGTCTTTTTCTTGAATAGCCTTCTGTTCCGTATGATTCGGCAGATAACTTCCCATTTTGAAAGTCCTGATAAAACGTTTTAACAAAATCCAACAATTTCTCTTCATTAGAGAATCCACATATTTTCCCTGCTTTGGTTTCATTCAGAATGGCTGCAATATCTCCATCCTCCGGGCCAATGGCTAATACAGGTCTTCCTGATGCGAGGTACTCGAAAAATTTACCGGTTAAGATTCCTTTTGAATTGGCGGTATCATTAATTAGCAACAACAACAACTGAGAACGCATCTGCTCCGTGATCACTTCGGAGTGGGGGAGATAATCTGTTTTTCGCACATACTTCTCAAGGCCAAATGCTGCAATGGATTCCATTACTGAATAATCAACCTTCCCGATGAGATGTATTTCAAGATCATTTTTGAAATGACCATTTTCTTTCAGCAAAGATGAAAGTACTTTCCACAGCAAAGCCGGGTTGCGCGTTTTCACCAATGATCCGGCATGCGTAATGGAAAACTTTTCCGACAATGCAGGTTTTTCATTCTGATAATCCTCTTCATCAAATCCGTTTGTAATGACACAATAATCTCGTGCAACAATTTTGTTGAAATCATCCGCCATCGTTTTTCCGATGGTGATAACTGCATTCGCTTCTGATAAAACTTCTTTCTCCATACGCCGATGCTTACGGTCAGAAGATTTTGAAAGCATGAGATCAGAATAAAAATCAATTCCTGTCCATGGATCGCGTAAGTCGGCAACCCACGGGATATTTAATTTGCGTTTCAGCTTAAGGCCGATGCGGTGCATGCTGTGAGGCGGGCCGGTAGAAACAATAATGTCAACAGGGTGTTCCTTTAAATACGCGGTTAAAAACTTTACGGATGGACGAATCCAGAATTTACGTGCATCGGGAATAAAAAAATTGCCGCGAATCCAGACAGAAATTTTTTCCATCATACCGGTTTTCTTTTTTTCAGTCAGAAAGGCAGCGCGGATGCGATCTTCTTTTTTCTGTCCCGTGAATTTTTTATACACACTGTAAGGCTCGCGAATCGGGCGTTTGATGACGGTTATTCCTTCGGGAATATCCTTTAACAAACTTTCATCAACATCGGGTAATTCACCATTTTCGGGTGTATACACGATAGGTTCCCATCCAAATGAGCGGAGATATTTTACAAATTTCAACCAGCGCTGAACGCCGGCACCACCTGCGGGTGGCCAGTAATAGGTAATGACTAAAACTTTATTCATTACTTTTCAGCACGCATCCTCTTTCTTATTTCGTAAAAAGCGGCACCCAAAAGCGAAAGCACAAGAATGATTGAACCTGCCATCGCAATTTTTTCACCCGTATAATAAACTTCAGGCTCAAAACGGAATTCAATTTTGTGTTTTCCTGAAGGAACAATCATGGCACGCAACACATAGTCGGCGCGGAAATAAGGTGCTGGCTTTTCATCAATAAATGCATTCCAACCTTTATCATAATAAATTTCCGAAAATACAGCCAACTGTTCTTTCGATGTGTTTGATTCATACACCAGTTTGTTTGGCTGATAGGAAGTCAGTTTTATTGTGCCCAGCGAGTCACGGGTGTTTTTATAATTGGCCACCTGATCAGCAAAACGTTTGTCAATGATTGCAACCTTAACAGGACCAAAATTTTCGAGTGCTTTAATTTCCTGATCGGCATTTTCAACAATACGGTATTCGTTCACAAACCATGCATTTCCTTTAGCATGCCGGTTCACTACTGGAGGCGCTTCATTGTTATAAATAATGTAGCGTGTATTCAGCATGTTGACCACCTTCATGCTTTGCAGCACTGCATTGATAGATGAATCAGTCGGTTTGTTATTTAATGTTTTGATGAAACGATCGATTTCAGGTCCCAGACGAAGTTCAATCAGTTCCTGATAGCGGCGGAGTTTTGCGCCATGATAGCCACCAATTGATTTGTGATAATAGGAAGTGCTGGCATCATTAAAAGTGCTGACAGCAAGGTTGAGAACGCGATAGTCCTCCTTGTCATTCAGTATGGTCTGGTCGGCAGGTGTAGGATTGTGAATGGCCGAAAGGCGTGCCGCATTCATGAAGTCGTCGTTGTTAAGATAACGTTTGTCAACAGCCCATAAATCAATCAACACGAGAAGTCCGATTCCTGCGATAACAATATTCTTATTCATTTTCTTGAATGCATAGAACCAAATCAGTGCGCCACCAAGTAAAACAAACAGGAAGGAGCGTATAGCATCCATTTTGAAAATATACATGCGGGCGCTTTCCATTGAGGATACGAACTTGTCGATCATCGCCGGGTCCTGGCCCTGAACTTTGCGGTATTTATCAAATTCAGCTATTTCCTGCACACTCAGGAAGCTGGTAAATAAGGAAGGGATGAGCCACATCAGCAGGGCAAGGCCACCACTGAGTCCGAATGCAATGTATAATGCGCGTTTGTTTTTCTTAAGAAACTCGGGCTCTTTCAATGTTTTTAATAATGCAAGCATCGCCAGAATCGGGATCGTAAATTCTGCAATTACCATCGTCATGGAAACTGCGCGGAACTTATTATATCCGGGAACATAGTCGAGGAAGAAATCCGTTAGTGGCATGAAGTTTTTTCCCCATGCGAGCAATAGCGAAAGCAATGTTGCAGCAATAAGCACCCATTTAAAATATCCATCCACAATTAAAATTCCTAGAATAAACAGGAACATAATAATAGCGCCGGCATATACAGGGCCTGAAGTGAAAGGCTGATCACCGTAGTACTGTCCTTGTTGGGCAATATTTTCCCTGAACTGCGCATCCACTTCTTTCATGGCTGATTTATTTTCTCCCAGGCTGACTGATGCACCTCCTTTAAAATTGGGTACAAGCAATGTCATTGACTCAGATATGCCATAACTCCAGTCGGTAGCGTAATCTTTATCCAGTCCGGATGTGCGGTTGGCCTGCTCCGACTTCAATTCCGTAGGCCCGCGAATGGTGTATTTACTATATTCCATGGTAGACCATAATCCGGTTATATTGATCATCAAAGCAAGGATGACGCCCGGTATGAGAAACAATATTGCTTTAATAAAGTTTGGAAATAACTTTTTTTGTATGGCATGAATCAGTTCTCCAACTCCATAAATAAGCACCATCAGCATCATATAATACGTAATCTGAGGGTGATTAGCGCGCAACTCCAGCGCCATAAACAAGGCTGTAAGCAAGGCGCCCCACAGGTATTTCCCCCGGAATGCCAGAATTATTCCGGCCAGAATCATCGGCATGAAAGCGATAGCAAGTGCTTTTGAATTATGACCTGCTTCAATAATGATGAAGAGATAGGAGGAGAATGCAAACGCGATTGCACCTACAGCTCCTGTCCAGGGATCGAACTTTAACACCATCAGTAAAATGTAAAACCCGATCAGATAAAGGAAAAGAATATTCAAAGGGTGAGGCAGCCAGAGCGACATCATTTTTTCAATATACTGCGCCCAGTTGTTAGGATAGGCTACAGAAATCTGATAAGCAGGCATTCCACCAAACATAGAATTGGTCCAAAGCGGTTCGGAGCCATTTTTATCACGGTAGTCGGCAATTTCTTTCGACATCCCCTGATGCCTCACAATATCGTCCTGTTTTACTTTTTTACCGTTCAGTACCGGGCTGAAATATGCCATGCAGATAGCGATGAACAAAGCTATCACAATCAGATGCGGATAGATTTTCTTGAAGTCGATGTTTTTCATACCATTTTTTTCTGTTGTGGCAAAGATAAAAAGAATTGCAAACTGAAAGTGTTAAAAACAAAAAGCCCCGTATTGATCAATACAGGGCTTATGCTACAGGTAATATTTTTTTAGCGCTTGTGCATCTTTTCGCTGGATACAGAAAGTTTTTTCCTTCCTTTAGCGCGACGGGCTGTTATCACTTTGCGGCCGTTAGCCGTAGACATACGTTCGCGGAATCCGTGTTTGTTCCGTCTTTTCCTGTTTGAAGGCTGAAATGTTCTTTTCATGACCGTAATTTCTCTTTGATTTGGGGGTGCAAAGATAGAATGAATTTTTTAATATCCAAAAAAATCAACAATTCAATTTAAATAATGCTCCGCGATTCATTAATTATTCTTCCTCTTTTATGCCTGCAACGGATAATTCCGTATTTTTGATGAACCATGAAAAAAATAAAAAAAATCATTCCGCTGATCGTTTTGCTGACATTTTTATTTGCATTTACATCCGATTTGTTTTCCTGGGGCTTTTATTCCCACAAAAAAGTCAATCGTCAGGCGGTATTTTGTCTGCCTCCGCAGATGGTGGGTTTTTACAAACAACATATTGAATATATCATCGAACACTCGGTAGACCCTGATAAGCGAACCTTTGCCGATCCAAAGGAAGCACCAAGACATTATATTGATATTGATCATTATGGGAAAGATGCTTTTACAATCATGCCGCATCGGTGGAAAGACGCAGTTGCTAAGTTTACCGAAGACACATTAAACGAATATGGAATTAACCCCTGGTGGATAAACACCATGTATTATCGTCTGGTACTTGCGTTCAAAGCAAAAGATGTTGATCTAATTCTTTACACTTCCGCTAATTTAGGTCATTACATAGCTGACGCATGCGTTCCTTTGCACAACACTCAATTTTATGATGGCCGTGTACTACGTGAAAAAGGAATACATTCGTTTTGGGAAACGGGCGTTCCAACATTACTTGCAGAAGATTATGATTTCTTTACCGGAAGAGCCGCTTATATTGCTGATCCTGCAGAGCAAGCCTGGGAACTAACGGAACAGAGCCAGAATGAAATTGATTCCGTGCTATCAGCATACAGCTGGATGCTGGACAATTACCCGTCTGATAAAATCTACAGCTTCGTTTCTGTTGGTGCAGCAACGAAAAAAGCGTTTTCAAAAGAATTTGCTATTGCGTATAGTCAGAGATTAAACAATATGATTGAAAGAAAAATGCGCTTATCCTTATTTATGGTTGCCAGCTACTGGTATACTGCCTGGGTGGATGCAGGACAACCGGATCTTAAAATTATCGAAAGCAAAGCAGTGAGTGATTCGTTGAAGAAAAAAGATGCAGAAACGGAATACCTTTGGAAGCATGGCCATGCGAAGGGAAGAGCGAATCCGGATGATTAACATACATTTAAATTGAAAAATATTTTACTCGCCGGTGGTACCGGGCTAATTGGTCAGGAGCTTATTAAGGTCCTGATTGAAAAAAAATATTCAGTAACTATTCTGTCACGAAAGAAAATACTATCTGACACACCCGGAGTTGACTGTGAGATATGGGATGGAAGAAACATTCCCGATTTAAAAAAAGATTTTTATGCAATCATAAATCTGTCCGGTGCCCCTTTGGCTGATCACAGTTGGAATAAAAACTTCCGTAAAATCATAATGCGCAGCAGGATTGACAGCACCCGCGCAATGGCTGATTTCATTATACACTCAACAACAAAACCCTCTGTGATTATTAATGCATCAGCTGTAGGAATATATGGAAATCGTCCGGATGAAACACTGACAGAATCGTCAGTAGCGGGAACGGGTTTTCTTTCGGATGTAGTGTCAGAATGGGAAAATGCCGCGCGGGATGCTGATATACGAACGGTACTGCTGCGCACGGGCGTTGTATTGAGCCGCCGCGGCGGGGCTTTGCCCCGCCTGGTGGCGCCACTGCGGATGGGATTCAGCGTGTGGTTCGGGCATGGCCGCCAGCATCTGCCGTGGATTCACATCGACGATGAAGTGGCGGCCATCCTTTTCTGTTTAGAAAATGAAACGATCAGTGGCCCGGTAAACCTTGCATCTCCGCAGGGCGCCACCGGCCGCGAAGCGGCCCGGCGGCTCCGAATAGCAAAACACGGATGCCTCAGCCTGCCTGTTCCTGCATTAATCATTAAATTAATAATGGGCCAGCGCGCAAGCCTGCTCCTTGATGACCAAAGCGTCATACCTGAAAAACTTATCAATGCAGGGTTTAAATTCCGTTTTGAAAAAATGGAAGATGCTCTGAAAGAAATTTTCAGTGATCAGAAAAAATAAATTTTATTTACCTCTCAATATTTTTTCTGTACTGCAAATTATTTACATAGCTGCGCGCTGTCTTATCACGATAATCTTCGTATGCTTTCTTTGCCCACACAAGCGCCATATCGATATTGCCCTTTACTTCACAGGCTACAGCCATATTCAGGCAGGCTCTTCCGGCATTTTTCCGTTTACGGTCATTCGATAATTTTGTCCAGAGCTCTGAAGCACCATCCCAGTTAGCTACTTCCGCTCTTCGAAATGCAGTCTTAAACATTTGTTTTGCTCCGCCCTTTCCTCTTTTATACATATCGCGATGTACAAAATAATAACTGGGTAAAAATCGTTCAATATAAAGCATTCCTGCGTTATAAGCGGTCTTCGGTAGGGCATCGGGCGGCGGTACATTCAATGCAGCACCTCCTGCATCAAACACCAATTGACTGTTTGATTGAAACTGATCAATTATTTTTTTATTGACCGGATCATAGAGTCTCCAGAACGAAAGTACGTTCATCCGAATCTGACTGGGCATCGAAGGTTTGACCTGGTTTCCCGTGATAAGAGCCGTTGCAGTGTTCACTACGGCACCTGCAACAAGATCCGAATTTGAATCAAATGTTTCCAGCACCAGCAATGCATCAGCTTTATTTGAATCACATATATTTTTCACAAGTTTCCAGTCTAGAATTTCTGGTGTTACTCTTGTGCCTGTTCCATAAAGACGAGTTTTTGCAGGAATGACAATGGTCATCTGACCCCATCCGTTGATTCGGTCGTAAACACCTTTTAAACATTCATCCGAAGCAATTTTATCGGAACCCGCAATCTCACCACTGGTAATTGCTTCCAGCGCTTTGTTATTCTTTTCTGTTTTCGGAGTAAGGGATCTGTTAACAATTGCAATCGTTTTAATATTTTCGGGAAGCACCATGGCAGGTGGGTTTGGATATTTCAGATTGACAAATCCATATTTGCTGCATGATGATAGCAATGCAACTAGGATGAAAAGAGAGAGTAATGTTTTTTTCATAGGATTAAATGTTAATCAAAGATAATATTTTTGAATGATCCGGATTCTAAATAAAAAAGCCCGGAAAAACCGGGCTTTTTTAACAATTATCTTGCCATTACTTGGCTTTCTTTTTCGCTGGCGCTTTCTTTGCCGGAGCCTTCACACTCTTTTTTGCTTTGATTGCTGACTGCGCTGCAGCAAGGCGTGCAATAGGTACGCGGAAAGGTGAGCAGCTAACGTATGTCAATCCATTTTTAAAACAGAATTCTACGGAAGCAGGATCACCGCCCTGTTCGCCACAAATACCAACCTTCAAATCTTTGCGGGTTGAACGGCCTTTGGTAACTGCCATTTCAATAAGCTGTCCTACACCCGACTGATCAATTGTCTGGAAAGGATCTGCAGCCAGAATTTTATAATCGAGGTAATCATTCATGAAACCGCCGATATCATCACGGCTGAATCCGAAGGTCATCTGAGTAAGGTCATTGGTGCCGAATGAGAAGAACTGTGCTGTCTTCGCAATTTCGTTTGCAAGCAGGCAGGCACGCGGAATTTCAATCATGGTTCCGTACAAATAATCAATTGCTTTTACTTTAAATTTATTGCATACTTCTGCATAAACCTTATCAGCAATTTTCTTGGTGAAATCAATTTCTGCAAGTTCACAGGTTACAGGAATCATAATTTCAGGACGTGGTTTCTTTCCTTCTTTCTTCAGTTCTACAGCCGCTTCAAAGATTGCGCGGAACTGCATTTCAGAAACTTCAGGATAAGTTACACCCAAACGAACGCCACGATGTCCCATCATTGGGTTGGATTCATGTAAGGCTTCGCCGCGTTTTGCAATGGCACTTGCCGTAATGCCCAGCGCTTTCGCAAGTTCAGCTTGTTTGTCCGGATTCTGTGGAACAAATTCATGCAAAGGTGGATCGAGCAAACGGAACGTAACAGGCAGTCCATCCATAGCCAGCAACGTGGCTTTGATATCTTTCTTCACGTAAGTTGAAAGTTCGTTCAGTGCTTTGATACGTTCTTCTTTTGTATCGCTGAGAATCATTTTGCGAAGCAGGAACAAAGGCTGTTCTGAACCTACACCATAGAACATATGTTCAGTACGGAAAAGACCAATACCTTCTGCACCAAAATCACGAGCTGCTTTTGCGTCAGCAGGAGTATCCGCATTGGTGCGAACGCCCATCGTGCGGAATTTATCAACGATCTTCATATATGTTTTGAAACGTGGATTTTCAGAAGCATCCATCAGTTTCAGTCCGGTCTGATAAACATGACCTTTGGTGCCGTTTAAAGTAACTACATCACCTTCTTTTAAAACAATATTGGTTCCTTCAACCTTACATTGTTTCGCTTTTGCATCCACGTGAAGCTTGCCTGCACCAACGATGCAGCACTTGCCCCAACCGCGTGCAACGAGTGCAGCGTGCGAAGTCATGCCACCACGGGCCGTCAGAATACCAACTGCAGCGCGCATTCCTTCCACATCTTCCGGATTGGTTTCTTCACGAAGAAGAATCACTTTTTTGCCTTTGCGTTCCCATGCAACAGCATCTTCCGCAGTAAAGACGATTTGTCCAACAGCAGCACCAGGGCCGGCTGGCAGTCCTTTTACCAAAACAGAAACTTTCTTTTCTTCAGCGGGATCACAAATCGGATGAAGCAGTTCGTCAAGCTGGGCGGGTTCTACACGCATCACTGCCGTTTCTTCATTGATCAGTTTTTCCTTCAGCATATCCATTGCCATGTTCAAAGCTGCTGTACCAGTACGTTTGCCAACGCGGCATTGCAACATGTATAATTTGCCTTCCTGAATCGTGAATTCGATATCGAGCATATCCTTGTAATTTTTTTCAAGGATCGTGCGAATTTTTGATAGTTCTTTGTATGTGCCGGGCATGGCTTCCTGCATGCTCTTCAGATGTTTGTTCTGATCATTTTTGGTTTCATTGTTCAGCGGACTGGGTGTGCGGATACCGGCCACCACGTCTTCTCCCTGAGCATTGACAAGCCATTCACCATAAAATGCATCTTCTCCGGTGGCGGGGTTACGTGTAAACGCAACGCCTGTAGCTGAAGATTCACCCATGTTTCCGAATACCATGGCTTGAACGTTTACAGCAGTTCCCCATGCATCAGGAATACCTTCGATACGTCGGTACGAAATCGCTTTCTTACCATTCCAGCTTTTGAACACAGCCTTGATGCCGCCGATCAGCTGTTCCTGTGCATTGTCAGGAAAAGGTTTTCCGATTACTTTTTTAACTTCTTTCTTGAATTCATCAGCAAGGATTTTCAGATCATCTGATGTTAAATCAGTATCTTCCTTCATTCCTTTTTTCTTCTTATACTGATCCAGCATATCATCCAGCTGCTTGCGGATATTGAGATCAAGGCCTTCGGCTTTGTCCATCACAACATCGGCATACATCATAATCAGACGACGGTATGAATCCCAAACGAAGCGTGGGTTATTTGTTTTCTTGATCAGACCTGGGATTGTAGCTGTGCAGAGACCAACATTCAGCACGGTGTCCATCATTCCGGGCATCGAACTGCGCGCACCGGAGCGGCATGACAAAAGCAGTGGGTTTGTGGCATCACCATACTTCATTCCCATATCCTTTTCCACTTTTTTCATTCCGGCGTTCACTTCATCCATCACAGTTTTGGGAAGATTACACTTGTTCGCGTAATAATCGGTGCAACATTCGGTAGTAACCGTAAGCCCTGCAGGAACAGGTAGTCCGAGGTTACACATTTCAGCCAGATTGGCTCCCTTGCCGCCGAGCAGGTTCTTCATGTCGGCTTTTCCTTCAGCTTTTTTGCCTCCGAAGAAATAAACATACTTTTTTGCCATAGATATTATAAATTAGATTAAAGTCGTATTCAGTCCGTTTTACGAGGCTGCAAAATTAAAATTAAATGCAGGCTTTGTCAACTTTTTAGCGCTTTAATTTCAGATAAAAAGCAATTTTAACTGTACCTGCTGCCAATCATACTGTCTGAGATTATTTCAATCAACGGGGAATACTTTTTAAACTGAATTTTTATATCTTTATGCTGTATATAAATCAAATCTCACTATCCCGATGAAAAAGATTATTCTCTTTTTAGTTACCACTTTTTTCATGAATGCAGTTGTAAAAAGCCAAACCAACGTCTGGGATTATGACGGGAACATATACTCTACTGTTACGATCGGAAGCCAGATGTGGCTTGTGCAAAATCTGAGGGTTACCCATTTCAACAATGGTGATTCTATTCCATATGTGACTGATAACACCGATTGGTATAACACAACCACACCGGCACTGGCATGGTATAACCACAGCTCAACGAACCATGAGATTTATGGAAATTTGTATAACGGTTATGTGATGACGGACACACGCAACGTATGCCCCGTTGGATGGCATATTCCGAACGAGAACGAATGGGTGGAACTGGAACGCACGGTTTGTTCTTCGGCCACATGCATCACAGATTTTCCTTATGATTCGCTCGGGCAGGGCTGGCAAGGCTCGAACGAAGGCGCTAAACTGAAAGAAGTTGGAACTACACATTGGAACAGTCCGAACAGTGGTACAAATTCTTCCGGATTTACAGCGCTTCCCGCAGGCTATCGCTATTGGGACGGTGATTTTTACACACTGAATCAGTACACCGTGCTTTGGAGCAAAACAAAAAATTCTGACTCGTTAAATTGGATGTTTCACGGAATCGTTTTTGACCGAAGTGATATTTACAAAGGTTATGGCGATTTAAAAAATGGCAACAGCATTCGCTGCATGAAGCCCGCAACAGGTGGTATGAATGATCACGGATTGAATACGATTCAAATCTCACCCAACCCAACCAACGATTTCATCGCCATTAGAATTGAAAACACATCGAATGCTGAATTCGAAATTTTCAATATAATGGGACAACGAATGATGTCCGCAACAATAGAGCAATCATCCTACACAGCGGATGTATCGCATTTTGCAAAGGGGATTTATCTAGTAAAAATATTGATTGATGATAATGTGGTGGTGAAGAGATTTGTGAAAGAATGATTTTATATCTTTGATTGTTACATACAAATTTGCTATCAGCAATTAGCCCATAGGGCTTCAATGATCGTAGAAACGAAAAGCAATAATTAAATAGATTTGTCCGACCCGAAGGGTTCCCAACGGGATAGGACATTAATATTTCAATCATGGCAAACACCTATACCCAGTTGTACACACATTATGTTTTCGCCGTTCAGGATCGACATTCTCTTATTCAAAACGTGTGGCAGGAAGAGCTATTCAAATACATAACCGGTATTGTTGAAAAACAGGAGAGCAAACTGTATGTTGCTGGCGGAGTGCCGGATCACATTCATCTTCTTGTCAGCATGAACCCAAAGCAGGCCCCTTCCGATTTGATGTATCACATTAAGCGAAGTTCATCATTATGGATAAATGAAAACGGGCTGGCAAAAGGAAGGTTCGCATGGCAAGAAGGTTTTGGTGCTTTTTCCTGCAACAAGAAACAAATTCCAATTACAGCAGGCTATATTATCAATCAGCCTGCACATCACAAGAAGAAATCATTTCTGGAAGAATACAAGGGGCTTCTGGATGAAAACGGAATTTTGTTTGATGAAAAATATATATTCAAAACGGTGGAAGGTTAATCCCCTATGGGGAAACATAATTTCATTAACACATAATTCTATGATCATTTTTCCCCTACGGAGAAATAAAAAAAATATTGGTAATTATACAGTACTACGACTAAAATATTTTTCCAGCTTCGTATAGCCAAAATAAATAATTAAACCGGCGGCAGCGCCTACCAACATTCCTCCCGCCACATCCGAAGGATAATGCACGCCCAAATAAATACGGCTGTATGACAGCAGCAGCGCCCACATCCACATGATCCACACAATGTATTTTTGTTTTCTGTACAAAATCAAACTGAGGAAAAGCGCCAGACAAGCAGTGTTCGCAGCGTGTGAAGAAACAAAACCATATTGCCCGCCGCGGTAATCATTCACTATATGAACATCATTCTTCAGCTCTGTATTGTGTGTAGGGCGATAGCGCTGAACCGATTCTTTCACAAGATTACACGATTGATCAGTGATAAAAATTCCTGCTGCAATCAATAACATCGCAAGTATTGTTTTCTTACCGGTTTTTTTAATCAGAAAGAAAATCAGCAACAAATAAAACGGAATCCACACCCATCGCTCGCTGGCATAAAACATTACAAAATCAAAAAAAGAATTGTTACAGGAATTGATCAGTAAAAAAAGCCCTTCATCAAAATCCTTGATCGCAACAAACAATGATATGATAACAGCAGCGATCATTTACATATTCATTTTCATCCAGAGCATATCTTTCAGTTCCGTTATACCCATTCCGGTTATGGACGAAATAAAAATAGCAGGAATGCCCGGTAATTTTTTCTGCAGCTTAGCAATTGTTTTTTCATTCACCAGATCACATTTGGTAATCGCCAGCACGCGCTCTTTGTCAAGCAGGTCGGGATTATACAATTCCAGTTCTCTCAACAAAATTTTGTATTCCTTCGCCACATTTTCTGAATCGGCTGGAATCATAAACAATAGAATGGAGTTGCGTTCAATATGCCGTAAAAATCTTAACCCAAGTCCTTTTCCTTCGTGGGCACCTTCAATGATTCCGGGAATATCGGCTACGACAAAAGATTTGTGATCACGATAAGACACCATACCTAAATTAGGAACTAAGGTTGTAAATGGATAATCCGCAATCTTAGGTTTGGCGGCAGAAATCACAGACAACAAAGTTGATTTTCCTGCATTGGGAAATCCAACAAGTCCCACATCGGCCAGTAACTTTAATTCACAAATAATCCAGCCTTCTTTTCCATCTTCGCCAGGCTGTGCATAGCGCGGTGTGCGGTTGATTGCCGTTTTAAAATGATCATTTCCCTGTCCGCCGCGTCCACCTTTAAACAGAATTTGTTTTGGATTCTCGGGTGTAATTTCAAAAAGTATTTCTTTTGTTTCAGCATCACGCATCACAGTTCCCATAGGAACTTCAATGGTGCGGTCTTCTGCGTCAGAACCAGAACAAAGGTTTTTGCTTCCTTTTTCACCATCCTTCGCAACAACATGCTTGGTAAATTTCAGATGCAACAAAGTCCAGAGTTGAGGGTTTCCTTCAATAATGACATGACCGCCACGCCCGCCATCACCGCCATCAGGACCCGCTTTAGCATTGTATTTAATTCTTTTCAGATGCGGACTTCCCGCGCCACCATGGCCAGAGTGACAAAATATTTTTACGTAATCGATGAAGTTGCTTCCGGACATTTTGGTTTATCAGTTATTGGTTACTAAGTTATCAGTTAATAGATTTCTATGCTTTAAACTCTATTTGAATTTTAATCTAAAGTGAATAAATTATTGTAAAGCATGTGTTTGTAAATACAAGTCGGCGCGACAAAGTTAGTAAATTAAAGCGATCGGTTGATATTCTGTTTCACGCAGAGACGCTCCGCCGCGGTGGAGAGCGCAAAGATGAATGAACAAAGTGGGAAACAATACAACCTCACAAGTATTATCTTATCTCAGGAATTTAAATGTCTTTTCTGTTGCTTCGCAAAGCTGGGCAAATACTTCCGACTCATCACCTGAACCATCGATGGTTTGCAGTATGTTTCTTTTGTTGTAATATTCACGAAGAATAGAAGTGCGTTGTTCAAACACTTCCAAACGATGAATAATGGTTTCAGGATTCATATCATAAGATCGCGCAGTCCCAGATTTACTGCGAGCCGTAAGCCTTTTAAAAGACAATAAAGTTGGCGAAGTTATTTCCATCACTTTCGAAACGCTTGAATTCATACGCCACAGCATACTGTCGAGAATATACGCCTGCGCAACAGTCAGCGGAAATCCTTTAAAGATAAATCCATTTGAGTCGGGATGCATGTTTAATTTTTCTTCGATGATCTGAATTGCAATTTCATCAGGAACGATGTCGCCGGTATCCATAAAGGGTTTAGCGCCCTTACCCAAGGCTGAATTTTTCTCGATTTCATCACGGATCAGCTGTCCGGTTGAAATATAAATTACATTATAACGCTCGGCGAGTTTCTTCGCCTGCGTGCCTTTTCCGGCTCCCGGAGGTCCGTAAAGAATAATATTCGACCAGGTTGTGCCAATCGATTTTTGAACTTCTGAATCGATGGAATCGAAGATCTGGTCAACGTTTCCTATACCATTTACAGAAACAAACTGATTTCTTGCACGGAAAAAATCGGCTACCGGTTTGGTTTTGTCTTCATATTCCTGCAAACGATAATTGATTACATCCATATTACGATCATCTACGCGATTCTCGCGGGAAGCCCTATCTGTCATTCGCTTGATAAGCTCTTCGCGCTGCACTTCCAAACTGATCATGCAATTCAATTTTGAATTCATTCGCAGTAACAAACCTTCCAGAATGTATGCCTGAACTACAGTGCGCGGAAAACCATCAAATAAAAATCCGTTCGTTTCCGGACTGCGTTTAATTTTTTCTTCAATAATTTGCACAATCACATCATCGGGAACAAGCCCCCCTTTTTCGATAATGCTTTTTGCCTGTTTCCCAAGAGGAGTATTGTTGGCGATTTCTTCACGCAGCATGTCCCCGGTAGAAATGTGTGTGAGGTTGTATTTTTCATACAATTTTCGCGACTGAGTTCCTTTGCCGGCACCCGGAGGTCCGAATAAAACGATGTTCAGCATAGTGTGGGTTATTTTACAAGGGTATAAATATCTTTCAGGTTTCTTCCATGACCGTCATAGTCGAGACCAAAGCCAACCAGAAAATCATTCGGCACTTCGAATCCCACATAATCAAGCGTGAGTTTGTGTTGCAGCGCATCGGGCTTAAACAGCATGCAGGCTGTTTTGATGGAAGCAGGTTTTTGTTTTTTAAGAACTTTTATAAGATGAGAAAGCGTCAATCCGGAATCAACAATATCTTCCAGTATGATAACATGTCTCCCGGCAACAGACTCAGCCAGCGGAATCAGCGTGCGAATTTTTCCGGTGGAGCCAGTTCCGTGATAAGAAGCAAGT
>JAZDMK010000313.1:0-11895 GCA_043800975.1 Bacteroidota bacterium
CCAATGAAGCCTGGTTTGATAATTAATGAATCCGTAATTTGTGCCGATGGAGAAATCAATGCATCCTCTTTTTCAAATTCAAGAATACGCTGGTTTGTTTGAACCGTTGCATTTTTATTGCCACAGTCCAGCCACTCTTCAACTGTTTCTGTAGTAAAACGGGTTCCTTTGTTTTTCATGTTTTCCAGTGCGTCGGTCAACTGAAATTCTCCGTTTACGCGGTAATTATTATCTACCAGAAACTGCAATTCTTTTTTTAATTTTTCTCCTTCGCGGAAATAATAAATTCCAATGATAGCAAGGTTTGAAACGGGCTGTGCAGGTTTTTCAATAAAGTCGGTGATAAATGAATTCTCATCCAGTTTCACAACACCAAACGAAGATGGATCATCCACTTTATGTACCCAGATGATTCCGTCTTTTTCTTCATCCATATTAAAACTGGCACGAAACAAAGTATCTGCAAACGCAACAACCACTTTCCCCTGCAAAGCATCAGCGGCACACAACACTGCATGGGCTGTTCCCATGGGATCATCCTGATAATGGATGCTTCCTTTCGCGCCAACTCGTTTTGCAATTTCTTTTAACTCGTTTTCAACCTGTGTTCCAAAATGACCGGTAACAAAGGCAATCTCATCAATTTTTTCTTTTGTAACAGCGGCAATACTTTCTACAAGGCGTTGCACAATTGGCTTTCCGCCCACGGGTAACAGAGGTTTGGGAATCGTAAGCGTATGAGGTCTCATTCGCTTTCCCATGCCTGCCATTGGTATGATGATTTTCATAATTCCGTTTTTAAAATTATTTTACTCCTGTATGTCCGAAACCACCCGCGCCTCTTTCAGATTCAGTAAGGATTTCCACATTTTCCCATTCTGCATTTTCGTGTTTGGCAATAATCATTTGTGCCACTCTTTCGCCATCTTCAACAATAACCGTTTCAGAAGAAAGGTTTATTAAAATCACTTTAATTTCTCCGCGATAGTCTGCATCAATGGTTCCCGGTGTGTTTAAGACGGTTAGTCCTTTTTTAAATGCCAGCCCGCTTCGGGGACGCACCTGCGCTTCATAACCAACCGGTAACTCGATAAAAAGTCCGGTAGGAATTAATGTTCTTCCCAGTGATTTTAATTCCACAGGAACATCCAGATTGGCACGCAGATCCATGCCTGCAGATGCAGGTGTTTCGTATGCAGGAAGTGCATGTTTTGATTTATTTACAATTTTAACTTTCATAGTCTCTTGTGCAAAGTTAATTTATTAATGAATATCTTCATTTGCCCCGTTACTTCCCTTAAACATTCCGCCTATCCGACGCAGCGAAATTTTCTCGATAACCATGATTACAGTAACGAATACAAGCATCAGTAAAGTATTGATCACAAATGTAAGGTTCTTTTCTACGAAAGGAATCTCAATGCTGGCAATGTAAATCGCAACTGCAAGCACAATGTAGAATAACATTCTGAAAACAGGATAGGGAACGGGAAATTTCTTCTGACCCCAGATAAATGATGCGATTGTCATGATGCCGTAACAAATCAGGGTAACCCATGCCGAACCCATATATCCGAAAATCGGAATCCACCAAATATTCAGCCCAAGTGTTATGATTGCACCCGCAACCGAAAGATAGGCGCCGAATTTCGTTTCTCCTGTTAGCTTGTACCAGATCGAAAGATTAAAGAAAATACCGAGCAGCATGTTTGCTAATAGCAGAACCGGCACTACTTTCATCCCTTCATAGAAATCACTGCCCACAAAATATTTTACAATGTCGATATACAATACAACGGTTAAGAAAATGAAAAGACAAATGATGATAAAGTATTTCATCACATCGGCATACAGTTGCTTCGCATCTTTTTCTTTCGACTGTGCAAAGAAGAAAGGCTCGGATGCGAAGCGAAATGCCTGAATAAAAATCGCCATGATAATGGACACTTTGTAACAAGCTCCGAATATTCCCAGTTCGCGCATGGCAATGTCTTCAGGCATCAAATATTTTATCAATACTCGACTCATGGTTTCATTGATACTTCCGGCAAGACCGATGATGATCAGTGGCCAGCCATAACTGAACATGGTTCTCCAAAGCTTCCCGTCGAAGCGATACTTCACGCTGAAATATTCCGGGATCAGCAATAGGAATGTGGCTACACTCGCAATCAGGTTCGCAATAAAAATATACCCGATTCCAAGAGATGGGTCGTATATCTTCGCCACAAATTCCTGCACGGCCGGACTTCCTTCCTTCATCAGATAAGGGCAGAGAACAATAAAGAATATGTTGAGGACAATGTTGATTCCAATGTTGATCAATTTGACAACCGCAAAGCGCTTGGCTTTATTCTCCGCACGCAGTTTTGCAAAAGGAATCGCAGTTACTGCATCCAGCGCAACAATCAGGGAAAACCAAATGATGTATTCGCTGTGATTAGGATATTCCAATACTGTCGCAATGGGCTGTGCAAAAATCCAGACTGCACCAATGAAAATCGCAGATGTAAATAACAATGAAATATTGGCCGTAGAAAAAACTTTGTTCTTGTCCTCCTCCAGATTGGAATAGCGGAAATAAGCCGTTTCCATTCCATAAGTGAGAATCACGATAAGAAAAACCACATAGGCATACATTTCGGTGACAGTTCCGTATTGGTCTGCCATGAAATAGCGCGTATGCAAGGGTACCAGCAGGTAATTCAGCAATCGACCGAGAATGCTGCTTATACCGTAGATGGCTGTTTGCCCTGCCAGTTTTTTAATGGGGTTCAATTCCTGTGTTTTGCGCAAAAGTAACGGAAATTCTTCCTTTTTTATATGTGTTTAACGATATTTAACCAACAGAGAAATGAACATTGAGGGTGACAGAAAATCATTTACTTTTGCTTTACCATGCAAAAGCCGTCCGAAATATCTTTACAGAATTTTAATTACGAACTTCCCGGTGAAAAAATTGCACTCACTCCTGCTCCAAATCGTGATGCATCAAAACTTCTGGTTTGCAAAAATAATTCGGTTGAACACCGCATGTTTCGCGACATTCCCGATTATCTTCCTTCACAGTCGCTGATCGTTTTCAATAATACCCGCGTTATTAATGCACGACTGCTTTTTAAAAAAGAGACGGGTGCAGAAATAGAAATATTTTTACTGGAACCGTATAACCATACTTCTGAGCAGGCTTTTGCATCCAAAAAATCTGTCGTGTGGAAATGCCTGGTAGGCAACGCACGCAAGTGGCGGGAAGTAATGCTGGAAATGCAAATGCACGACTTTGTTCTTCAGGCCCGACTTCTTGAAAAGAAGAATGCAGATTTTATCATTGAATTTTCATGGTCGCCCGAAGAAAAAACATTTTTGGAAATTATTTCTCATGCAGGTAATATCCCGCTGCCTCCTTATATTCATCGCAAAGCAGAAGCAGAGGATCAAATTCGCTATCAAACGATCTATGCAAAGCAGGAAGGATCGGTGGCTGCACCCACAGCCGGGCTGCACTTCAGTGAAAAAATAATGCAGTCGTTACAAGAAAAAGAAATTGAAGAGGCATATCTGACGCTGCATGTTGGCGCCGGAACTTTTCTTCCGGTGAAAGATGATAACGTGACGGATCATACAATGCACACCGAGAAATTTTCTGTTTCGCTTTCCTTTCTTGAAAAATTAATTCAGGACGAAAATAATATCACAGCCGTTGGAACCACTTCGCTACGCACACTGGAAAGCCTTTACTGGCTGGGTGTTCAAATAGCAGACAAAAAACAGAATGATGCAAATTTTTTGGTGGAACAGTGGGAACCGTATCAGAAAGAATCTTCACTAACTTATAAAGAGGCTATTGAAATTCTGATTTCCTACGCAAAGGAAAATCAGATTGAAGTTCTGCATGCAGCCACGCGCCTGATGATTGTTCCGGGATATAATGTACGCAGTGCAAATTTTCTGGTTACCAATTTTCATCAGCCGAAAAGTACATTGCTTTTATTGCTCGCTGCCTTTGCAGGAAATATCTGGAAAGATGCTTACAGGCAAGCGTTAGAAAAAGATTATCGTTTTCTGAGTTACGGAGATTGCTGTTTGTTTGAAAAACAATCCTGAATTATTTCTTCGCATTCCTTTTCCAGAGAAAATACACCGGAATTCCTGTCAGCACAATAATCAATCCCGGCCAGGTATAATCCTGTTTGTAGATCAGTAAATCGACCATGATGAATGTGGCGCAAATGATATAGATGGCAGGTATGACAGGATAGCCAAAAGCTTTATACGGTCGTTCTGCATCCGGCCGTTTTACACGAAGAATGAAAACGCCGATGATGGTCATCACATAAAAAATAAGTACGGCAAAAACTACATAGTCGAGCAACTGACCATAAGATCCGGAAAGGCAAAGCAGCGAAGCCCATACAGTCTGCACCACCAAAGCCGCACCCGGAACACCGCGTTTGTTGAGCTTTCCAGCCTGTTTAAAAAACAATCCGTCATCGGCCATGCTGTAATAAACCCGTGCGCCGGATAAAATAATTCCGTTGTTGCAACCAAAAGTAGAGATCATGATAAACACCGCCATGATGATGGCCCCGCCTGCTCCGAATATGGTTTCCAGCGCGGCCGATCCGAGTCGCTGATTCGTTGCATACTGAATGCCTCGCTCTGCAACCGTGATTCCTTCAGGGGTTCCGCGCAGCGGCAACAAATATAAATACACCAGATTGGCGAGCAGATAAATCACCGTAACCGTCAGTGTTCCGAGAAAAAGACTCATGGGAATATTACGTTTCGGATTCACAATTTCACCGCCGGTAAAGGTCACATTGTTCCATGCATCCGATGTGAAGAGGGTGCCCACCATGGCCGTACCGATCATAAGAACCAAAGGGAACCCGGAGATGGGAAGAATTTGTTTTTCACTGATGGTTTGTGAATCCCAGAAAACGGATGAATTAATTTCCCAGGCACCGGTCGTTCCTGCAACGATAAAACCCACGATGATCAAGCCCGCCAGCCCGATCACTTTGGTGGATGTAAAAAAATTCTGAATCCACTTTCCGGTCTTAATGCCACGTGTATTCATCCATGTGAGAAGTGCAATTGAAAAAATAGCGATGAGATGAACACTGGATATTTTTGTAAAACCTAAATCAAGAAAAACATTGTCTTCTGAAATCCACGGTATCAGTACGCCTGAGTACTTTGCAAAAGCCATGGCAACTGCGGCGATGGTCCCGGTTTGAATCACAAGAAACAAAGTCCAGCCGTATAAAAATCCAAACATCGGATTGTAGGCTTCACGCAGATACACATATTGACCGCCGGCTTTGGGCATCATACCCGCGAGTTCGCCATAACTCAATGCAGCAAATAAAGTGAGTATTCCCGTGACAATCCATGTAACCATCAACCAGCCTGGCGAACCAACTGATCTAGCAACATCACAACTAACGATAAAAATACCCGAGCCGATCATCGAACCCACAACGATGGCAGTGGAATCGAAAAGCTTTAAACTTTTTTTAAATCCGGCAGAAGTACTTTCCAAAACAAGATTTTATTTATCCTTATTCAATTTACTTTTTCGAATACTATAGGCGAAGTAAATGATAAACCCGATTGCCATCCATGCAAGAAGTCGTGACCAGTTCGCCCATCCAAGCCCATAAACCATAGCTCCGCAAACAATAACGCCAAGAATAGGAACAACTGGTACAAATGGAGTTTTAAATTGTCGTGGAATTTCAGGATTCGTTTTTCTCATGACCAAAACTCCGATGCAAACTAAAATGAAAGCGAACAATGTCCCTATGCTGGTCATATCGCCCACAATATCCTGTGGTACGAAAGATGCAAAAATCCCAACAAAGACAAAGAAAATAAGATTGGACTTGTAAGGCGTTCTGAATTTTGGGTGAATGTCTGAAAACATTTTAGGGACAAGGCCATCGCGACTCATGGAATAGAATACACGAGATTGTCCATACAACATGACAAGAATAACCGAAGAGAATCCTGCAAGAATTGCGACGGTTACAAGCTTTCCAAGCCAGCTATAGCCTGTCATATATGTTTGAATGGCATAGGTAACAGAAGCTTCCTTTCCCTGCGTTCTGAAATCCTCCACACTGGCAACACCGGTTAATACATAAGCAAACAAAATATACAAAATGGTGCAAATAGCCAGAGAGCCGAGTATTCCAATAGGCAATGCTTTTTTTGGATTTTTTGTTTCCTGAGCTGCCGTTGATACGGCATCAAATCCAATGAAAGCAAAAAAGACAACTCCGGCAGCACCCAATATTCCTAATATTCCGCCATAGTTGTGGGGTACGCCCTGAGCATCAACAAACGTAGTTGCTTCAGGAATAAAAGGTGTATGATTTGCCTGATTGATAAACGACCATCCAAAAGCAATAAAAAGAATAACGATTGCCACTTTAGTAATTACAATAATATTGTTTACCATTGATGACTCTCTGGATCCTCTGATTAAAAGCAAGGATAATAAGAATACAATAAACAGAGCCGGAATATTCATGATGCCATGGCTTCCGGCCGCACCTACCTCAAAGGGCGAATGGCAGAACTCGTAGGGAATTTGAAAATCGAAATAGCTGAGCAGTTTATTCAGATACTCACTCCAGGCAATACTTACCGTTGCTGCACCTAACGCATATTCAAGCACCAGATCCCAACCGATAATCCATGCCATCATTTCGCCCATGGTAGCATAGGAATAAGTATAGGCACTTCCTGAAATAGGAATCATTGATGCAAATTCAGCATAACACAATCCTGCAAGTGCACAGCCAATTCCGGCGATAATGAATCCGATTGTTACGGAAGGGCCTGCATTATTTGCAGCAGCAGCAGCCGTTCTGACAAATAAACCCGCACCGATGATGGCTCCGATTCCTAGCGTAATTAAACTAAATGCGGTTAATGTTATTTTCAATCCTTTCCCATCATCGGCCGTTTCAGCCATAAGGAGATGGATCGATTTTCTTCTTGTTAAGCGATTCGCCATTTTATTACCTGTTAATTTGTTTTCAATAGCTTTTGTGAGAATTAAAGAGTCAAATTTAGAAAATCTGTGGATTTAAAAGAAAAAAAATAAAAAAGTTAAATAACTGGGTGGTTGTCATAATGTAAAATGAAAAACATCACTTAATCCGGCGATTGTGTATTTTTGCATATCTACGATTCAAATTATGCAACCTGATTTTTACGAACTGCTTTCCCTTGCATCCCGTCATCCTTCCGGAGCCGCGCTTTGCACGGTTACTTTTTCTCAGGGCTCCACGCCGCGCAAGGCCGGGGCCAAAATGATTGTTTACGGTGACGGTAAAACCGAAGGTACCATTGGCGGCGGAAGTATCGAACTGATGGTGACCGAAGAAGCGAAAAAGCAAATTCGTTCCGGTGCGCCGTTACAATTAAAATACGATTTGGAAAAAGATGCACACATGGAATGTGGCGGCATCATGGAAGTTTTTATTGAGCCGCTGACACAGTCCACACCTCTGTTCATATTTGGTGCAGGGCACGTAGGAAAAGCCGTTGCAAAGTTTGCACAGATACTGGGTTTTTCAGTTACACTGATTGATGAACGAAAAGGAATTTCTGCATCATTCAATCATGATGGAATGCAGTTCATTGAAAAAATTTATTTTGAAGCCATTGAAGAAATAAAATGGGATGAACGTTCTTATGCTGTCATCGTCACACCCAAACATTCCTTTGATGAAGCCATACTGAAAGTCATGATCCGAAAGCCGCACACCTATCTCGGCATGATCGGAAGCAAAAATAAAGTTGCCACCATCAAACAAAATCTTCTGAATGAAAAACTGTTTACATCAGAAGAACTCAATGCGGTTGATACCCCCATCGGAATTCCTTTCAATGCGCAAACGCCCGAAGAAATTGCCGTGAGCATTGTTGCGAAAATGATTGATGTAAGAAATAATTTGAAATTATAACTATTATGAAGTTCTTTTGCCACAAAGTCACTAAGACACAAATCTACACAAAATTTTTTGGTGGATTTTTGTGCTTTCGTGTTTTGGTGGCTAGAAATTATTTGAATTAAAATGAGCACATGACAAACCAGATCCAATTCATACTGGATGGAAATACCGTTACGCTTGATTTTGCAAAGCAGCCTGATCTGAAGCCAAGCACAACGGTGTTGAATTATCTCCGTTCACTACCCACACACAAAGGTGTGAAGGAAGGTTGTGCCGAAGGCGACTGCGGGGCCTGCACAGTTGTGCTTGCGGAAGAAGTGAATGGCAAATTAAAATATTATGCCGTTGATTCCTGCCTGGTATTTCTTCCGATGATTCACGGAAAACAATTAATCACCGTTGAAAATCTGGCGCAGAAAAAAAATAACGAAGTGATTCTTCATCCCGTGCAGGAAGCACTGGTGGGTGCATTCGGCAGTCAGTGCGGCTACTGCACACCGGGAATTGTGATGTCCATTTTTGCACTGTATAAAAATGAAATTAATCCTCCGCGCACGTCCATCGAAGATGCGTTGGTTGGCAATCTATGTCGTTGCACCGGATACCAGCCTCTGCTGGAAGCCGCCATGAAAGCCTGTAACGGAGCACCGGATCATTTTACAGCGAATGAAAAAAACATCATTCATGAACTTCAAAAAATAAAAAAAGAAATTCCTTCTGTTGCAATTCAAAGTGAAAAACAAAAATATTTTCGTCCGGCAACCTTAAGCGAATCTTTTACAATTCTCAAAGATCACAAGGATTTGGTGATGGTTTGTGGTGCGACTGATATCGCGCTTAAACAGTCGAAAAAGTTTGAACACATTCCTGCCATTCTGGATCTTTCCGGAATTCAGGAATTAAAAAATATGGAAGAAAACGAAAAAGGACTTTTGTTCGGAGCAGGAACTGACCTTGAAAGCATCCGCAAATTCACAGAAAATAAAATTCCCGTTCTACATCATCTGCTGAATGTTTTTGCTTCCAGACAAATAAGAAATGTAGCAACCCTCGGCGGGAATATCGGTTCCGCCTCTCCTATCGGTGATACGCTCCCATATTTGTTCGCATCCTCTGCCATCGTACATGTACAAAGTGAAAAGGAGAAAAAAGAAATTCCGATTCGTGAATTTATTACAGGCTATCGAAAAACCACGCTGCAGACGGGAGAGATCATCACTTCGGTTTTTATTCCGAAAGCGGAGAAGGATGAAATTTTTAAAACCTATAAAGTTTCCAAACGCCACGATCTCGATATATCAACTGTAAGCGCTGCCTTCCGGCTGAAGAAAAACAAAGATGTTGTTGAAAATATTTGCATTGTGTATGGAGGTATGTCTGCATTTACGCAACATGCAAGCAAAGCGGAAGATTTTCTGAAAGGGAAAAAATGGACACGTGAAGTCATCGATGAAGCGCTTCCTTTGATTCGAGAAACTTTTACACCACTTACCGATGCAAGAGCCGGCGCAGAATACAGAAGTTCGGTAGCTGCAAATCTTTTGCTGAAATTTTATTCTGAAAACCAATAAACCGTTGCTCATGGAAAAGAACTCATCTCAATTGCCCCACGACAGCGCGCTGAAACACGTCACCGGCGAAGCGGTTTATATAGAAGATATTGATGCCGGAAACCGGCTGCTACAAGGCCATGTGGTATTCAGTCCGCATGCCCGTGCAAAAATTAAATCCATTGATACTGAAAAGGCAAAAGCAGTTCCCGGTGTAATTTCTGTTTTAACATACAAGGATATTCCCGGCGATAACCAGATGGGACCCGTGATGCATGACGAACCCTGTCTGGCAGAAAACGATGTCGTCTGTGCAGGACAAGCTGTGGCTTTAATTGCTGCTGAAACATTGGAAGCTGCGCGGGAAGCGGAAAAGTTAATTGAAATCAAATACGAACCGCTGGAAGCCATTCTGGATATTCATACTGCATTAGAAAAAAACAATCTGATTGCTCCGGCCCGCATCATTCAAAGAGGAAATGCAGAAGAAGCGCTGAAGAAATCACCGCATACCATCTCCGGTGAAATTCACACAGGCGCACAGGAACACTGGTATCTGGAAACACAGGCCTGTCTTTGTGTTCCGGGCGAGGGCAAAGAATATTTTTTACAGGCATCCACACAGCACCCCAGCGAAACGCAGGTTATTGTAGCGGAAGTATTAGGTCTTCCGCGCAATGAAGTTGTGGTGGAAGTTCGCCGTCTGGGCGGTGCCTTCGGCGGAAAAGAAACACAGGGAAATCATCTGGCAGCATGGAGCGCGCTATTGGCATACCATACACGCAGACCTGTGCGCATCCGTCTCACACGCGATGAAGATCAAAAGATCACCGGCAAGCGACATCCTTTCTTTTCAACGTATACCATCGGATTTGATAATGCAGGAAAAATTCTCGCATACAAAGTAGAGCTGAATGCAAATGCTGGTCACTGCTGCGACCTTTCGATGGCCATTCTGGAACGGGCCATGTTTCATGCAGAGAACAGTTATTCCATTTCCGATATACATATCACCGGAAGAGCCTTGCGCACTAATCTTCCATCGAATGGTGCCTTCCGCGGATTTGGCGGGCCACAGGGAATAGCCGTGATTGAAAATGCGATTGACCGAATCGCAGGATTTCTGAAAAAAGAGGCTACTGAAATTCGTAAAATTAATTTTTACACTGAGAAAAATAATATTACTCCCTACGGACAAAGTATTGAAAACATTCGTCTGCAGGCTTTGTATGAAGATCTTCTTTCTTCATCGGAATATGAAAAAAGAAGAAAAGAAATTGATGCGTTCAATCTGAAAAATGAATTTGTAAAACGAGGCATTGCACTGACGCCGGTTAAATTCGGCATTTCGTTTACCACTGCATTTTTAAATCAGGCCGGTGCGCTTATACATATTTATGCAGACGGAACCTTGCAGGTAAACCACGGTGGCATTGAAATGGGACAAGGGCTGAACAGTAAGATGCATCACATTGCTGCAGCCGAATTCGGCATTGATCCCAAACATATAAAAGTAACGCCCACCAATACTTCTAAAATTCCAAACACATCGGCCACGGCTGCTTCTTCGGGAAGCGACATGAACGGTATGGCGGTGAAAGACGCGGTGGACAAGCTAAAGCAAAGACTTAGTAAATTTTTTACTGAACTGCAAAGCGGAAAAACAAAAGAAGAAAACGTACGATTTGAAAATGATTTTGTTTTTGATTCTTTAAACCCAACGCTGAAAATTTCTTTCGCAGAGCTGGCGAACAAAGCGTGGATGGGAAGAGTTTCACTAAGCGCCACCGGATTTTACAAAACACCGGATGTGAATTTTGACAGAGAGAAAGGTGTTGGAAAACCATTTCATTACTTTGCTTACGGCATGGCGGTGAGTGAAGCGGAGATTGATGTTCTGACCGGACAAAGTAAAATACTGCGTGCCGATATTCTGCACGACGTGGGTGATTCATTACACGAAAGTATTGATTTGGGCCAGGTGCAGGGCGCATTTATACAGGGATTAGGCTGGTGCACTACCGAAGAAATAAAATGGGATGCAGAAGGGCACATTATGAATTACTCACCCGACACTTATAAAATTCCCACGGTGCGTGACATACCGATTGACTTTCGCGTACGGCTGATGAAAGATGTTCCGAATGCAAACACCATACGGCGCAGTAAGGCTGTGGGAGAGCCGCCCTTTATGCTTGCCTTTTCGGCATGGCTGGCGATTAAGGATGCGATTGCTGCTGTGAAAGGAACGAGTGATTTTGATTTTGATATTCCCGCGACTGGGGAAGCGGTGCTGGGGAGCATTTTGTTAATGAACAATTTGTAATAAATAATTCTCTTCAAAAATGACAAAAATTAAACTTCTTTTTTTGCTT
>JAZDMK010000323.1:0-9607 GCA_043800975.1 Bacteroidota bacterium
AAACCCGCTGCGCAATACTTTTATAAACACCTAGCGGTTTATTTAATTTAAAAACTTGTGTGCATAGATGAGCTGTAGGGGGGGGTCGTATTTATACTCCAGTCCGGTAATTAGCAAGCCTTTATCAGTGGTTTCAATTAAGGCTCCAGGTAGAATTTTATCTGAAGAAATCCCAATAATTTTTTGCCAGAGAATAACACCATTTATATCAATTTTTTTTATATCAATACTGCTGTTTTGTCCATCATGAGGACCAACAAATACATAGCCATGATCATACGTTTCTATCACATCCCTGCACCAGTTTTCCTCGCTTCCACCATACAGTAAACTGAAATTTTGTCCATCACTATATTGGAAATGTAATAATAATAAAATAATCAAAAATTTTCTCATGCTGATGAAAAGAACGATACAACCCTGTTATGGTTGCACCGCTCTTTTGGTTTTTGTTTTTACTTTAAGATTATTAATTTACGATTTTCTGGTAACCAACCGCTGGTTTTGATTTGCACAAGATAAATCCCGTTGGCAAATTCCGTAGTGCTTATTGCATACTGGCTTGTTCCTTTGTTTATGTGCAGGCATTTTATCAAGTCACCCTGAAAATTGTAAATACATACATCTGCATCAGTAGTCAGGGGTTTGTTGATTCTGATGTTCACTTCATCCTTCGCCGGATTTGGATACAATTCAAACTTCATTTCCTGATTAATTTGAGAAATGTTGTTAGCAGTATTGTCCTGTTTCAATAGTTCTGAAGTACCCGGGCACATAGCATATTTGGCGGTAGTCATCGAGTTTTTCGCTATTCCGTTCTCATAGAATTTTGTAGATCCGGCTAGGTAAACATTGTCATTCACGCTTACGCCCAATGATGAAATCCCGCTCCATTGGTCGCTTACTTTTTTCCACAGCTCAGTGCCGTCGTTCTTATACATGATTAGTTTTGTAGTTTTTACAATATCCCTTCCACTCATAGGTACAAGCGCATGCGCGGCAACAGCGCACTTCTTGTCGTTTGCCGGGAACACTTTCAGCTTTTCAAGTATTTCTCCTATGCTGTATGCCTCGTCAGCTTCCCATACCGTTCCACCTGTTGTATTGTAACAAATGGTTTTTATCCCATAGGCCGTGCCTCCCGCAACAAAAATATTCCCCGATTGATCTGCGGCTACATCATAACTATTGATAGATACAGATCCGCTCAAGGCATAATGTTTTGCCCATATAAGCGTTCCGCTGCTGTTATAGGCAACGGTGGTCACTTCGTTTATTCCTGCATTGGTGCTGGTTCCGCTTAATATAATTTGTCCGCTAACATCAATGGCAATACCGGAAAGTATATCGGAATCGGAGTACTTGTAGTCCTTCTTCCAAAGCAGTGTTCCGTTTGCATCGTATTTCAGAAGGTTGAAAAACGGCTTGTCTGCAAAGGTGTTGGCGGCTATGTAGAAATTTCCACTTACATCTGTCAATGCTTTTACAGGTATTATCATGAACCCGTCCGGGTCGCTGCATAGTTTCTGCCAGTATACACTTCCATCAGGGTTGTATTTAATGGTCATAATACTGAAGCGGTCCTGACTGTTTTGTGTGCTTCCGGTAACCAAAGCTCCCGATTTGGCTGTGTTGTCGGCAACAACGGATACAGCCTTATCTTCATATCCTCCGGTATATCTCTGGCTCCAAAGCAGTGTTCCTGCCGTATCATATTTCAGGGTCAGAAAATCGTAAGCTCCTTCAGCATCCATGCCGTAGCCTGTTACGTACGCCTGCCCCTGGCTGTTTACATCCAGCGCTGTGGCATAATCATCATAATTCAATGTATCGTGGTTATTGTAATCAGCCAGCCACAGTTCTTCTCCGGCAGCATTGTATTTAACGGTAACAATATCGTAACCGTAAGCCAGTGATCGTCCTGACCCGGTTACAAACACGCTTCCCTGCAGATCGAGCGCGGTGGCAGCATCGTCTAAACTGTCGTTATGGCTCATCGTGGCAACCCACATTTCGCTCACGTCCTCAAGGGTAATTGTCCATGGGCTTCCATCAATCCACTGTTTTATGGTTTTATATCCCAGCGATCCGATTTTAAATCCGCCCTGCGTTGCTATACCGAATAGCATTGCAGAATCTAGTCCCAGTGTTTCGAAATAATCGAATTTGAATTCTCCGTTTTCATCGGTCGAAACCGGGTTGATACTTGTTATCGGATTATTGTTTTCATCGGTTAAAATCAAAGTGTAATTTTCTACCGGATTATTTCCACAGCCTGCTCCGCTTAAAACAGTTCCTCTGAACAGTAAACTGTCGGGCATCTCCAAAGCATCTATTTCTACTGGGATATAAACATTGTCCAGCAGCACAAGTATTGCTTTTGCCTGTATGGATGCATCTGTATTGCTTTGGGCGATTGTTTCCACAAGGCTTTTTTCAGTAGGGGTTATATCAAAGTATGTCTTTCCCTGACTGCATAAATTGGCTTTCAATTCATACAGTTGTTTCATGTATTGTTCATCCTGCGTGCCGCTTGGCATTTGGTTTACTATTGCCAATGCAGCATTACAATCGTTCTTAGTCAGATATGCATCGCATAGCAAAGTCTTTGTTGTAGGGTCATTTTGCGCAACGAGGTAAACAATAGTGCTATCCGTTCCGTTTATTGTGCTGTCGGCCATATACGCGCGTATCAGCTCATCTTGTTGCAATCCAATGCTGGTTTGCAGTGCGGCAATTTCCTTTTCCACAGTTTCTCTTGCCGACACACCTGTTTGTGCATTCAGTATTTGTCTCTTGATCCCTATAGGTATCGATTTGCTGTTTATAGCATCCATCACCGGGGTAGTCACAGGCGAATTTGCCACAATCACATCCTTCAAATGGCCCGGGGGCAAAGGGTTGTTCCGGTTCACAGCCGCTATCAGCACCGCATCGCTCGTGTAGGGCGACACCGCCAGTATTGCATTTTTGGCCTGCACAGCGCTTCCGCTGCTAGCCGTGTTCAACAGGGTGGTTGTGTTCCCGGCAGCTATCAGCGTCTGCGCCTGGTTCAGCTGCGTCTGGCTCTGCGCTATGGCTGCCTTCAATGCCGTAGTGTTTGTTCCTCCCGTGGTGATTTTACTGGGGCAGGAAGTGGTAGTGTTAAAAGAAACAAGGCATTGATTAGGATATACATTTGAAACAGTGAAATTGTCAAGAATATAATATGCAGTATTATGATAGTTATAAGTAAACGGTGCAACACTGGAATTTGCAAATATATCCCACGAGCCTCCTTGCTGGCTGAATCGGTTCCCTGCTGGTGTTGCCGCATCCGAGCAATATCCCTGAACTGGTGCAATATTCCCGGTAATGCCAAAGTTCACAGCATTGGTTCCATAAAAATTATTGCATTTCAATTGCAATCCGCCTGTAGTGTTTCCATTTATGCCCTGCGCTTGTATTCCAATATTACCATGATGCACATAATTGCGGTATATTTCGTTTGCCTGCGTTCCGGAGTTATCTATAACCAGCGATAAATTCTGCATTGTAAAATCGTTTTCACTCACAAAATAGCGCTTCGAATTTTGGATGAAAATACCAACCCTTTGCACTCCTGGCCAATTGCTGCCCTGGCTAAAAATGTTTTGCTGTGCAACAAAGCCCGAAGTTCCATAAACTGTAATACCGTTCAGGTTTCCGGTGAACTGACATTTTTCCACGCGGGGCACTTTATATATATTCGCGTTGCTGATATTAATTCCTCTACTCAGATTAGTGAAGGTGCATTTGGTGGTTGTTCCTCCTGTTACGTAGGGTTTAACTGAATATCTGGCATCAATGCTGTTTATGCCTGTCATTAAAATACCGTCACCTGCAAGGTTCGAGAAGGAACATCCCTCAAGCACTAAATTTTCTACATCGTACAAGCTTATAAAAGCATCAGGGGTAGTGCCGGTTGTAGCTATACCCGTATTTACTTCAAATTTACATTTTCTCGCCCAGCAGGTAGGGACATTCGGGTTTGGTTGATAAATATTATAAACAGGGTGATAACTCAAGAACTCTATCGATTTCCTGCAATTGTAAAAAGAGGAATTATCAATACGCACAATCCCGCCGGTGGTATTCCAGTCGGTTAGTCCTCCGCTGTTATGCTTGCAGGTGCTGATTCCGCAATAAGCATTATGCAATTCAGCATTGTTCTTAAAAATAACGGTTCCCTGATACTGCGGTATTTGAGGTTGGTTTTTTGTACCCACAACTTCAATACCCTTCCATAACTGGTTTGAACAATTAGATGTAATTTTTCCCTGATCAACCACCAATGTCCCGCCAGGCATCACTGTGATCTTGGCCAGCGGATTCATACTTAGTATACTGGTCACTGTTAATGTCCTTCCAGCAGGAATAACGATATCTCTTTCCGAATTCGTAATGCTGTTCATAGTTACATCGCTGGGTAGCACCCATGGAGTTGATACAAAATTTACACATTGTACAGGTATATTGCCTAAAACGGGAATATAATTATGAGCAGTCACAGTATAATAGACAGTACTATTTCCGGTCATGGTGGCCAATACCGGATAGAAATCTACATGGGCTATCGGATTGCTGTTCGTTACAAAAGTATGCTGAACCATGAATACTTCGTTTTCCTTATACAGGCATACTGTTATCTCTATATTCTGCCCAAACGTTCCGCTTATGTCTGGTTGAATATCAAGTGAAACATGCTCCGGCGTATTGTTTTGCACTGAGGGTGTCACACTCGTAACATTGATGTTTCTGGGTGGCAGCGTCCACATCTTCATTTCAGGGCAGCCGATTAAGTTATGAGAATACCTTAAGTAGAATTCTAGATAATCCACTTTTGAAAATGCTTCAGCAAGGCCAAGGGATGAAAAGTCATCTACAAAACAGGTGGAACATGGTGGGGTCGAGTTCAAATCAGTTTTAACACGGTTAATAAAACAGGCTTCAATGTTCATTGATGATGTCACATAACCAAACCTTGTATTGCCTAAAAAAGCTGCAGCACCCGAATTAGCGCCTGTTGTAAATTGCTCCCCGAAATTTGGCATACCTAAATTTCCGGGGCTGCTTAAAGGTGAGCTGGTTTTATCGAAAGGAACAAGCTCGCAACTCACAAAATAGGCAATAGATGGGAAGCTCTCGTTATCCAGGTTATCCAATCCATTATTTGTCTCTTGAATCGTGACGTATCCTGTTCCATTTGGTCCATCCATATATCCTTTTGCGTCTACCCACCAAATCCATGGATTCACATCTGAATAACTATTCATAGTTTGAATGCCGCTGAATCCATTATAAGTCTTCCCATGACCGAAGAAACTATAAAAACCATATCGATTTTTCATTTCATTCACGATCTCTGTTCCTCTTACTGTGCCGGATGTTCCTCCGCAGCTGGTAAGACCGGGACATGGCTCATTTATATATGGATATGAGAATGTAACATTTAAGCAGTTACCATTGATATCATATTCAGCATGATAGCATGGCTCCTCTTCCATTACATAATTTGTTGTAAATGTAAGGTCAGTGTTGGCAATATTGGTTGCTTCACCACCTGTTGGGTCTTGGCAAGGCCATGATTGTGTTAAAAATGATTTTGTTAGATAATCATAATCGCCATTGCCTGGATTTTTTTCATATAGCAGAATATTCTCCGTCCATTGCTTTATTTGGCCCTGATTATGACATAACAACCGTCCTAAAAAAATATCAGGAAAATCACCAACGACATCTTCTGCGAATTCACCATACAGACCATCGCCATCAAAATCCCAATTTCCATGTATTTCTGTGTAATACCAGTCGGAAGGCACATTTTCTCCAACTGCGAAACCATTTCTGATTGGGACAAATGATCCATCTCCCCCTAGCAAAGCATAACTGGTACCATTATGATATGCGTCCTTAAGATATTCCCTTATTCTGCCTGCATCATCTCCAATCGAGACAGGGCCATATATCCAAGCCCCTCCAATATATGACTTTGACTCATAATCTCCATCTGGATAATTTGCATAGATTTCCTGAGTCGTCACAATACCAATATCAATACCCTTTCTTTTCTTCCAGGCAACAAAATCAGCAAAGCTGCTTGCCAATGAAGCATCTGTAATAACTACATACTCATAGGCAGGCAAATTCATAGGCCATTCAATATGCAATCGCATGGCTGCAGTATCAGAAGCATAAATAGAAGTGTCGGAATAATTTGAAACATCATTCGGGTTTGCAACAATACCTTTCAGCATATTTTTATACATATTCTGGTTAACATCACTTCTGTTAATCTTTGTCAAAGCCCTTGCATTGCTTGCAGTCTTCAGCGAAATGCTTATCCCTATACTCGAAAACAACCGCAGTATGTTTGTATTGGGCAAATACTGCACAGGGTACACGGCAATGCTTACAACCGTATTGTTCCAGTCAAAATAATCGGTGTTGCTCATAGTATAATTTGCAACAGGCCATTGTGCACTATTATAGATTACCGAATCCGGTTGCACAAATGCAGGGGGTGGAATATCCGGGCTTAATATAGTCGGTGGCTGTGCCGGCAGCACCTGCTTCGTTAGGTTATAGTCGGCGCTCCCTGCCGGGCTTACTGTAACTTGGTCAACTTCCATTCCGTTGGGTATTACAAACTTCAGGTATTGCACCGGCAGCGAGGGTTGCCCCGGCTGCCCGGTATTAAACAGACCGGTATATTCAACTTTTGTAAACACCCCGTTGGCACTGCTGTCGTTTGCCAGCGTCAGGTTTGCAGAACTGTAGGTTGCGGTGTGTGTAATTTGTGCAATCGATGCATACGATGCAAACAGAAAAAGAAGCAATAAAAACTTTTTCATCAGGTAGGGTTTTTGGGGTTAATATTATTAGTGATATTTGTTTATTTATAAAATCAGGGCTTTCTAACAATAAATTTCCTTATCACTGTACTATATTTCGTTTCCACCCTGCACAAATAAACTCCACTCGAAATATAGGGTAAGGAAATTGTTTTGTTTCCGGCAATGCCATATTTTTCTCTTATAAGCAATTTACCGGCTATGTCGGTAATTTCAATGATAGCTTCTTCAGTTTCACTGCTGTTTATGCTAATTGTAAAATGCCCGTCATTAGGGTTGGGATAAAGCCACACTTCATCTTTTTCAATAAGTGCTGTTTCCACCCCCACATGATAATTCGTATCAAAAGGCAAATACTCTATAGCCGGTATCACATGCCCGCAAAGACTGTCGTAGTTCAGCGAAATATTTAATACTGTATCAATACTCAAATCTTCTCTGAGGCGGATAATTTGTGCCTGATAGTTGCCGCCGTTATCCTGCGTGCCGCAGTATATCAGTTTGTGGTTTGATACTGCCTTCAAGTTGCCAGGCCAGCAAGTGTATTGATTGTCATACCATACAGTATCTACAAATGCACCGCTGGTATCTGTCCTGTATAGAAAAACTCCTTTATAAACAGGGTCATAAAATTTGCCGGACATCAAAAAAACCCTTGTTGTATCCATCATGCATAGTCCGTTAATATCTGCATCGAAACCTGTAGTATCGCCAACGAATTTTCCCCATATCAGATTACCATCTTTACTTAGCTTTAGCATATATGGTTTCTGATGATGATTTGCATCCCTATATGTAGTACCACATAAGATACTGCTATCCTGCAATTCTATGCATTGCATGGAAAGAGTCTTAAATAGCGTATCCAGTTTTACTATGTAATTCCATTTTTCATTTCCATTCTTATCTACTCTGGTTACAATACTTCGCACCCACCATCCAGCCGGCACTCCTCCCGGATTCTGAAAATACCCATAGCCCGAAAAAAGCAAATCTCCATTCATACATTTTTTCAACGACCATCCTGAGCTATTTGAGGTATCATGATAATGCTTTTTAAATTCCAAATGGCCAACTGAATCAATTTTTAGCAATACTATTCTTTTGTTGTCAATATAGTTGGCAAGCATTGCAAACCCTTTATCATCAGTTTGCACCGCTTTGGTTATATAATCCATATTCCCAAATGAACCGTACGATTTTGTCCATTCAATCTCACCACATTCGTTCAGTTTCATTGCAAACGAATTCCCCCCAGGGGGGGGGGGGTCATATTTGGCTTCTTCACCAGTAATTAAATACCCTAGATCAGATGTTTCTAAAATAGATGAAGGTGCAAGCTTATCGCTGACATTCCCTATTATCTTCTGCCATAAAATATTTCCATTAATTTCAATTTTGGTTACTAATATTCTTGCATATTGACCATCCAATGTTGAGAGAATCACATAGCCTCTGTCATAAGTTTCAATAACATCAATACCCCAATCATCTGTAGACCCTCCATACAGAAAATTAAAGTTCTGGCAAAAGCCGGCTGGCATTGCGCAAAAGAATAGGGCTATATAAAGCAGAAGTTTTTTCATTCCTTTACAAACTTTCCCGTATAACTACAAATCTTCACTAAATAAATTCCTGCTTGAAGTCTTGCAATATCAATCAACACATCGCTATCAGTTTTGAAAATATTTTGTGTTATCACAGATTCTCCAATGGAATTAAACACTGTCACAATTGCATCCTTTTCAAATGACTTCTCAAATTTTAAAGTGATCTCGTTGTTCGCAGGGTTCGGGTAAATCAAAAATTTTCTATTTGAAAACTGATAAGCTTCACTAACTCCAACATTACATCCTGGAAACTGACACCCCACACTATCCACCTTCACTACCCAGCAGTACTGGGGGCTTCCTGAACCGGCACAAAAACCAGTTGCAATAAAACCCTTATCGTTTGTAGCTTTAATATCATACAAATAATTCTGATCATTGACAGCAGTTAGATGATCATATAGTCGCATGTATTTTTGATTCCCGGATGAATCTGTTTTGATAATATAACTTAATACATGCTGGGTAGCTGAATCAGCAAATGCCCCAACAAATGTAATATCTCCGTTTTCATCCTCCAGTATTGTGTATGAGCCTCCATTGTATATTAAGTGACCATACGTTTTTGTCCATAATGTTTGATTGTTATTGTTTAATCTTTTTAATGTTATTTGATAGAAAATATCTAATCCACCATTGTTTGACACTCCTGTGCAGTATCCAATTAAATAGTCACCGTTCAATGTCTTTTTTATTGCAGCACCATACCCACCATATGAACTTCCATATGCATTACTCCATTTGATATTCCCTATGCTATCTGTTCTAATCAACTCAGCAGTAAAATTTATATTGTCTCTCCAACCCCCGATAACATAGCCTTTGTCATCCATCAAATCCATACTCATGGCACGTTCAGTTCCAGTTTTGTGATAAAACTTCTGCCATTCCATGTTTCCCAGACTATCAGTTTTTATAAGTGTCATGTCTGCATATCCAAAATCAGTGCTATCACTAGCCCCAACTATTACAAATCCTTTGTCAGGTGTTTGCTTGCATTGATAAACTTCATTCCAATGATTGTATGCATATCTTTTTGTCCAAAGAGTATCTCCTTTAAAATCAAATTTAACAAGCCAAATTTGAAATTTTAAAAGGATACGATTGTAATGCTGAACAGCTATT
>JAZDMK010000028.1:0-7906 GCA_043800975.1 Bacteroidota bacterium
TCGTTTCTTTTTGGCGCAAACCTAATCCGCCTTCAGCGGATTAGCTCATGAACACCTTTGAAATAAATTGATGAAGTGAATAAAAGAAATGAACGGAAAAAGAGTTTAGCGAAGCGACCCCCGCGCCGCCGGGCCCGGCGCGGAACGGATCGTGTGTAAGCACATTAAAAATATCTTATCGCCCATAGAAATGTTCTCAGTCTCCTTCCGGATGTTGTTAGTGCGCATCGCTAAGTTGCTAGCGCCCGTCCGATTTGCTCACTTGCCATCCGAAAGTGTACCGCGTTCATAACAAAGTGTATCGTGTCCATCACAAAGTGTTCCGCGCGCATCGCAAAGTGTACAGCGTTCATAACAAAGTGTATCGGGCTCATCGCAAAGTGTATCGTGTCCATAACAAAGTGTATCGCGTCCATCACAAAGTGTTCCGCGCGCATCGCAAAGTGTACAGCGTTCATCACACAGTGCATCGGGCTCATCGGAATGTGTACAGCGTCCATAACAAAGTGTTCCGCGCGCATCACAAAGTGTATAGCGTTCATCACAAAGTGTATCGGGTCCATAACAAAGCGTACAGCGTCCATCACAAAGTGTATCGGGTCCATCACAAAGTGTATCGCGTCCACCCGGATTTGCTCACTTAGTATCCGGAAGTATATCGCCCCGTCTATAGCTTATCACTGCATTATTATAGTTACATTTCAATTAGTGCTTCGTACGTTCGTATTAATTCGTAACCGGAACACGAAGGGTTGAGTTCTTAAGCACCTTTGAAATAAATTGATGAAGTGAATAAATGAAAATTGTGAATGAGTGAAAAAATCTGTGTGCATCTTTGTAACCGAGTCGCTGCGGTGGAGTGTTAATGAAAAACCGAAAAGTATTAAGCAATCGCCCTCTTCGCGCTCCTGACTTCTGGCTTCTAATAAAATTTTCGGCAGTTACGGTCTCCGGTCTTCCGTCTTCCGACAAAAATTTTGTATTTCATTTAACTTCTCTATCTTTGAACCGGAAACAAATAATTAAATCAAATCAATATGAGTGATGTTATGACAGACACAGCTTTGTCGCAAAAGGCCCTCGGACTGGTAGCGCTCGAGGATAAATACGGCGCCCATAATTATCACCCGCTTCCTGTTGTTCTTGCAAAAGGCGAAGGAGTTTATGTGTGGGATGTGGACGGAAAAAAATATTTCGATTTTCTTTCGGCTTATTCAGCCGTCAATCAGGGCCACTGCCATCCTAAGATTGTGCAGGCACTGATCGATCAGGCGAAAACATGTACACTGACCTCGCGTGCATTTTACAATGACAGCCTGGGTGAATATGAAAAATACATAACTGAATATTTCGGCTACGACAAGGTGTTGCCTATGAACACAGGTGCTGAAGCAGATGAAACTGCGATAAAGCTTTGCCGCAAATGGGGTTATGATAAAAAAGGTATTCCTGAATACGAAGCAAAAATTATTGTGTGTGAAGGTAACTTCCACGGACGTACCACTACGATCATTTCCATGTCGACGGATCCTGATTCCTACGGCGGCTTTGGTCCGTTCACACCCGGATTTATTAAAATTCCTTACAACGATATTCCTGCGCTGGAAGCTGCATTGAAAGATCAGCATGTGGCCGGTTTCCTCGTTGAACCTATTCAGGGTGAAGCAGGCGTGTATGTTCCCGAAGATGGTTATATCAAAAAAGCATACGACCTCTGCAAAAAGAATAATGTGCTGTTCATCGCTGATGAAGTTCAGACAGGGATTGCACGTACCGGAAAACTCCTTGCCTGTGACTGGGAAGGTGTTCATCCCGATATTCTGATTTTGGGAAAAGCCGTATCTGGCGGTGTATATCCCGTTTCAGCCGTACTTGCCAATGATGACATCATGCTGGTGATTAAACCCGGCCAACATGGTTCTACATTTGGTGGAAACCCTGTTGCTGCTAAGGTTGCAATGGCTGCGCTGCAGGTTATCAAAGATGAAAAGCTCGTGGATCGTGCGCAGGAAATGGGCGAACTGATGCGTGCTGAATTAAGAAAAATTGATTCTCCGATGATTGAACTGATCAGAGGTAAAGGCCTGCTGAACGCAATTATTATTAAACCTACCAACGGAAAAACGGCATGGGATGTTTGCATCAGCATGCGTGACCATGGTTTGCTGGCGAAACCGACACACGAACATATCATTCGTCTGGCTCCGCCACTCGTAATTACCAAGGAACAGGTTATAGAAGCAGTTGCTCTGATTAAAAAGGCAATTGATGCTGTTCAGGCTTCCTAGAAAATCAAAAATGATTCTACATAAAAGGCTGCAAGTATGCAGCCTTTTTTTTTGATGCTGAGAATAGTTGCAACGAACGATTCATTATTCCATAATTTTTTTACTTTTGTCTTTACGGGATATTTATCCCTGATCAACGAACTGGAAGGATGCTGAAAAAAGCAAGAATGCAATGGAGTAAGTTCCGTGAAAAAGCCGGACGTTATATCCCTTTTCTGCGTAAAAGAAAACCGAAGAAACGCAAATGGTACATCAAAGTGCTGCGTTTTTTTATGTTTTTCATGATGTATTTCATGATTTATCTGCTTGCTGTGGATCTGAATCTTTTCTGGCTGTTCGGCAAATCGCCCCGCATGGCCCAGCTGGATAATCCCAAACAAAGCATTGCTTCGGAGGTGTATTCTTCCGATGGACAATTTCTTGGAAAATATTTTAATGAAAACAGAAGTCCGGTTAAATTTTCAGAGCTTTCTCCAACGCTGATCCGAACTTTAATTGTTACTGAAGATGTAAGATATTACAATCATTTTGGCGTTGATTTTAAAGGAACGTTTTCAGCTTTCTGGTCTTACCTTCATGGAGACAAACGCGGCGCCAGTACGATCACGCAGCAGCTTGTTAAAAATCTTTTTAAAACGCGAACCAATTATTCTACCGGTTTATTCGGGCGTATTCCTGTTCTCAATACGATTGTAATGAAAACAAAGGAGTGGATCACTGCATTAAAACTGGAATTGTTTTACAGTAAGAATGAAATCCTGACCATGTATATGAACACGGTTGATTTCGGCAGTAATGCATTTGGAATTAAAACGGCCTGCAAAACATTTTTCAATACATCACCTGCGAAGATCAGGATAGAAGAAGCTGCAACGCTTGTCGGTATGCTGAAAGCACCCAGCTATTACAGCCCGATCGCTCATCCCGATCGTTGCAAAGAAAGAAGAAATACAGTTATTCAGCAATTGAAAAAATATGGTGATATCACCAACGAACAATGTGATTCGTTGAAACGCCTTCCCATTGTTCTCAATTATTCTGTTGAAGAAAATTATGATGGCAAAGCAAATTATTTTCGTCTGGCTGTTGCGCAATTCTTGAAAAACTGGTGTCGTGAAAATAATTATGATCTGTATGGAGACGGATTAAAAGTATACACAACCATCGACAGCCGCATGCAGGAATATGCCGAGCAGGCAGTGAATACACACATGAAAAGATTGCAGGCCCGCTTCGAAGAACATTGGGGAAAAGAAAATCCATGGGTCAATAGAAGGTATATTGAACTGCCGAATTTTATTGAAAATTTAGCGGCTGAAACACCTTATTATAAAAAGCTGAAAGCCAAATTCAGAAAGAATACCGACTCTATAAGATACTATCTGAATAAGCCACACAAGATGAAAGTTTTTGCCTGGAAGAATGGTGAAAAGGATACTACTTTATCGTTCATGGATTCGATACGTTACATGAAACGCTTGCTGCATGCAGGTTTTGTATCAGTTGAACCACAAACCGGATATGTGCGTGCGTGGGTTGGTGATATTAATTTTAAATATTTTAAATACGATCACGTTTATCAATCGAAGCGGCAACCCGGATCAACATTCAAACTTTTTGTTTATACCATGGCGCTGGATCATGGCTATGCACCCTGTGACTTTGTTGTAGACCGTCAGGTAATTGTTACCTACATGGAAAACGGAGAAAAGAAAGTCTGGACTCCGCACAATGCTGACTGGGAATGTACCGGAAAACAGTTGACATTAAAACATGCATTTGCTCGATCGATCAATACCATTGCGGTTCAGCTTACGCAGGAATTCGGCTGGGATGAAGTAATTAAATATGCATACCGTATGGGAATACGCACTAAGTTAAAAAGTGTTCCTTCTGTATGCCTTGGCTCTGCTGATGTTTCATTGCTCGAGTTGCTGACTTCCTATTGCACGGTAATGAACAACGGGAATTATATTGAACCGGTTCTTGTTACAAAAATTGTTGATAAAAACGGGAACGTTGTGTATGAACACAAGCCCGTGCAGAAGCGCGTTTTGAGTTATGAAACGGCTTATCTGATGCAGGTATTATTGTACGGTGGTTTGACAGAGCCCGGTGGCACAACGCAGGCTTTGTGGGAACATGATTTGTTTCGCTATGATACCGATTTTGGCGGAAAGACAGGTACTTCTTCCGGTCACAGCGATGGCTGGTTTATTGGCGTTACACCCAAACTTGTCGGTGGCGTGTGGGTTGGTGGGGAGCACAGAAGCATTCACTTCCGTACATCCGAACTTGGCGAAGGTTGTAAAACGGCATTGCCCATTTATGGTTTGTTTATGGAAAAAGTTTTGGCCGACAAACGCTATATGAAGTACCGCGCACGATTTGGAAAACCACTTGTGAAAATTGATAAAAATTATACCTGCCACACAATCATGCGCAACGATTCGCTTGCGGCAGACTCCCTAAAGATTGTTGAATAATCAGAAAGTGATAATCAGTTTTACATTCAACTGACGGGGCGTTAAATAATTCGGAATCGCATACGAACGCCCGATCACATCTTTTATCCAGAGATGCGAAATGATATTATTGTTCTGAAGCAAATTGAAAACTTCGGCACTGATCCAGATTGTTTTAAAATTTTTCAGGAATCCGGTATTACCTCTTTTTGAATTTTCACCTTTAATCAGTTTTGAAAATCCGATATCCACTCTTTTATAACTGGGCATGCGTAATGTGTCTCTGTAGCGCTCTCCCGGAGGGCCAAAGGGAAGACCGCTTCCCCAGCTCAGCATCAGATGCATTTTGTAAGTAGGGTTTTTTGGTAGGTAATCCTGAAAAAACAAACTGATATTTAATAACTGATCGGTGGGTCGCGGAATGTTTCCGGGATAATGTACAGCGCTGTCAACATCCGTTTGATCGAATGTATAACCCGGAATAATCTGTTCACCGGATGCATTGAAATAATTCACATACCTATCATCACTGATGTTTTCCTGCGTCTGCATCAGGGATACACTCAGCCAGGATTCGAGATCTTTTACAAATTCACCGTTCAGCTTCATGTCGATGCCACGCGCAAAACCCGATGAATTATTTTTAGCATAATAACGGATACGAACATTATCTACTTCATAGGTCACAAGATCATTCATCATCTTGTAATAAATTTCTGCGGTGTATTTGAAATCACGTCGTCCCCATGCTTTGAAATTAAATTCACTTCCGGCAACAAAATGAATTGATTGCTGTGCTTTTAAATTTGTATTCAGCACACCATGAAGGTCGCGCATCTCACGGTAAAAAGGCGGCTGGCTGTATAGCCCGGCTGATGCCTTAAACACCCAGTCGCTGCGGTTCGGACGAAATGAAAAAAGTACCCTTGGGCTGATGATGTATTGACCATTAACATCCCAGTAATTACTGCGAACGCCTGCAGTTAATGCAAAACGATTGCTGTCGGCCATCCATGTCCATGTGTTTTGATAATACCCGGAAATGCGATTTGATGAAAGATGAATGTTAGAGCTCACATAATCCTGCATGGTTACAGGATGGTCCGGCTGAACGGATGGGTTGGTGTATCCCACGCTGTCACTATTAATCGGAATGCTGAAACCAGATGAATCTACCATCTTCCACTCCAGCAATTCGTCATTGATTACTTCGCGCTGATATTTTACACCCCATGTTGTGGCTCGGTTCTTCTTGGTATAATAACCTTTGTGTTCAGCATTAAAAACAAGTGCATCCAGATAATTTCTTGCATGATTCAGATAAGTTCCAACGCCTCTGTTAAAAGCAACATTGCCAAATTCATCTTCTCCCATGCTGGTCTCAAGTTCGTCGAGCCAGTACTGGCCTTGTATATCGTAGGTTTCACTTTCAAACGATTGGAAAACGGAAGAGATAAATTTTAGATTTAAATTCTTATTCACGCGATGATTCAGAGAAACAGCGCCCATGTAGGTTTCAAATTTATCAAGTTCCTGTCCGTCGAAATATACGGTCAGACGCAGTGCTTCATTGATCGTTCCGAAATTGGTCTCCCGGTTTTGAGGCGTCAGCATGTAGCGGTTTCTGGAATAATTGCCGAGGAAATTAATATTCCATTTATCGGTTATTTCATATGTAATGAAAGTTTGGGCATCGGTGAAGGAGGGTTTGTAATCGCCTTTCGTTTCCAAAGAATTCAATAAATACTGATTCGATTTGTTGCGAACACCCAACACATAACTCAGTCTTCCTTTGCCTGTGTAGTCTTCAATGTGAAAACTACCACCCAATAAACTTCCCGCAGCGGATCCGGCAAATTTATCCGGAGATTTGTATTTAATGTCCAGCACTGACGACATTTTGTCACCGTATTTTGCTTCAAATCCACCGGCAGAAAACTGTATAGCCTGCACCAGATCCTGATTTACAAAGTTAAGCCCTTCCTGTTGGCCGGAGCGCACAAGAAAAGGTCTGTAAATTTCAATGTCATTTACATAAACCAGATTTTCATCAAAATTTCCTCCACGCACTGAATACTGCGAGCTGAGTTCGTTCGAAGAATGCACGCCGGGATACGATTTGATAATACTTGTTATCCCATCGGTAGTAGAAGGAATGGATGACGCAACGCGCGATTTGATGGGCTGCATATTATTCCCGAAACTGTAAGTGTCGAAAATATCGATTGGATCCAGTGTTTTTGAATCGGTGTACAATTGTTTATTTAAAGTGTAATTCTCGTCCTTTTTTAAATTCAGAGAAATGCGCTCTGTATTAAAAATAATGTGAGAAAGTACAACAACAATGGGTGTGTCGGCAGGTACTTTTAACTTGAATTTTCCAAGAGAATCGGTAGTTGTGCCGCCCGGAAATCCCAGCAAAGAAACATTAACTGAGGGCACCGGTTTGTTTTTTATATCTGTAATCTTCCCGCTGATCGTTGCCTGCTGCTGACTGTAGCACACAAACGAAAATGCAGTGAAAATTAAAACCAGAAAATATCGAAGTCGCAGCATATGACTTAAACCATTATAAGGTGCAATAATAGTGAATCCTGAAAATCTTTTCATCATTTTTTTAAGAATGCATTTATAAAATGTACTTCCTATAACGCACTTTCTTTAAAATTATTATTCGGGATCTTTGGGTGGGGGATAATTAGTTCGCTTCAAATCGCCGTTTTTCCAGGCTTTGACAAACTTAGCCCATGCCAGCGGATTTAAAAGATTGTTGGGTGCATACTGTCCCTTCCAGTAATTCTGGCTTACGTAATTATGAATGAAGTTGGAATAATTCTGACTTCCATCCATAGGCAAGCTATGCATGCTTTCCTTATACTCTTGCAACGCCAGATTCTTCCTTGCTTTTTCAAGGTCATCATCCGGAATTTTTGTTTTTACAAATGCATCCTTAAACTGCTGATACGTTGGCCAGGGATAAATTACGGTTGTTCTTAATAAAATGGTGTCACGCGTCATCACCTGAATTAAGGAATAGCGATGTGTAGTTAAGGTGTCGGGAATACGGTAGCGTACAGTTTTGTAACCAATCGCAGTGAATTCTATTAAGTCGTTTTTGCGTGCTACAAAAGAGAAAAAACCATTGGCATCGCT
>JAZDMK010000033.1:0-11064 GCA_043800975.1 Bacteroidota bacterium
GGTTGCAATCCAAAGTTTTCCCTGCGCATCACTCATCAAACCCCAGACAATATTGTTGTTCAAACTTACCTGCTCTGTGGGAATATTCCTGTAAAGATAAAAAGTACTAAGCCTTCCTTCTACCTTACTCATACCTTTATTTGTACCAATCCACAAATCACCATCCTGGTCTTCAAAAAGGGTATTGATCCCGTTATCACCAATACTATAAGGTTCTGTAGGTGTATTGCGATACACATCAAAGTTATCCTTTGCCCGGTTGTATAGATTCAATCCCTGACTGGCAGTTGCAAACCAAAGGTTATTTCGCGAATCACAAAATGCAATTTTTACCTGCGAACTACTGATTTTTCCGGGTTTGCCATCTTCCTGCCTGTATACCTTCATCACATTGCAAGCAGCATCAGCTTTGCAAAGTCCGCGTTCTGTAGCAATCCAGAAAACACCTTCTTTGTCTTGCGTAATACTATATACCGTATCAGAAACCAATCCTGAATTATTTTTAGAAATAACTTTGAATGTTTCTGAAAGCGGGTTATACTGGTTGATTCCTTTGTTTGTACAAACCCAAAGGAATCCCAGCTTATCTTCGTAAATGGCGTTAATTCTGTTGTTACTGATGCTTCCTTTATTATTTTTATTCAGTGTGTATCGGATGAATTTTCCGGAAGTGCGGTCCATCCTGTTTAAACCACGTGTTGTACCAATCCACAGGTTTTTATTTCTGTCCTGAAAAATACACGTTATGTTATTTCCGGTAAGCGATGTTGGATCTTTCTCATCATTCAGGTATGAAATAAAACCGCCGGTAGCTCTTTCAAAACGGTTCAATCCGCGTTCGGTGCCTACCCATAATGTTCCTTGCTTATCGACGAGTAAACAATTGACCGTTTCACTTGATAAAGTATTTTTTTCACCCAGTGCACCGGGACGATAAACTGTATAATTGTAACCGTCAAATTTGTTAAGTCCATCCCAGGTTCCAATCCAGATATAGCCTTTTTTATCCTGGGTGATGGCATTGACAGTTGATTGGGAAAGTCCTTTCTCAATCTTTAGGTTTTCTGTAGAGAAACGTGAAAACTTAACATCACTAACCTGCCCTTGCAGTTGAGTAAATCCCAAAAGCAAAAAAAATACCAGCGAAATTCTTCGTTGAATAGCAAAAAAACTATTTGAAATTTTTGCTTTCATTTTCTTTTTGATTTTGATTTATGTTCAAGCCATCTTTTCAGGAAGAACGGCCGCTTTGTTTCATTGTATCGATTCGCCTTTCGATGCGACTGACGCATTTTTTTTCGTGTATCTTTTGACTGAATTTTCAGATGATGCTTTAATAATTTTTTATAGGCTTTTAATTCCGCTTTCTTGTTTTTAATTTTCATTTTCTCCTGCTTCGCAACTGCTTTTGAAGCTTTTTGTGCAGAAACAGGAAGTGCGGCAGATAAGAAAAATCCGAGAAATAGAATTAAGAAAATGCTTTTATAATATGTTCGTTTTCGATCCATTTAATGTCAGGTCATATACGATTATAAAAGTAATCTAAATTTTTCAGTGGCAAAAACATTTGCCAACATAATTTTTTTTGATTCATATCTATTTGATTTTATGCTATTTTAAAAAAAACAAATGTTTTTTCTCAAGATATCTAGATATATTGATTTATTTATTTAATTTTGTTGCAAATTACGTTTTTTATAACCTGAAATTATTAAATATTACCATGACACCACGATCCGAACTCAGTCCCAAAAAACTGGAAGAAGCAGCAAAACGCCTTAAGGCAATGGCCCATCCATTGCGTATAGCGATTATTGAATTGTTACAAAAAAACAAACGTCTTACTGTAACACAGATTTACGAACGCCTACATTTAGAGCAGGCGATCACGTCACATCATCTCGGAATTCTGAAAGACAAAGGCGTTCTGGTTGCTTTCCGTGAAGGAAAAAATATTTACTACGAGCTGAAACACGAACAGATCAGCAACATCATCGACTGTCTGAACCGCTGCGGATCTAACTTTTGAGCGCACATCAACAGAAAGAGAATCATCCTGTATTAGACATAGCCCGGAATCTGCCTGATAAGCCGGGTGTTTATCAATTTATTGACCGTCACGGAACAATTATTTACGTAGGCAAAGCAAAGATCCTACGCAAACGCGTATTATCCTATTTCAAGATAAATCACGAGCGCGGAAAAACTGCGCTGATGGTCAGCCGTATCACAGATATCAAATTTGTAGTTGTTGGAACGGAAACCGACGCGCTGCTTCTTGAAAATAATCTGATCAAAGAACTGCAACCCCGTTACAATATTTTATTAAAAGACGATAAAACATTTCCCTGGATCTGCATAAAGAACGAACGCTTTCCACGCATTTTTCCTACCCGCAACCGTACCCACGACGGATCGAGCTATTACGGGCCATTCACGAGTTTGCGCATGATGCACATCTTGCTCGAACTGATCCGAAAACTCTATCCTATTCGTAATTGCATCTACAATCTTTCTGCCGAAAATATTGAAAAGAAAAAACTGCGCCTGTGTCTGGAGTACCACATTGGTAATTGTCGCGGGCCTTGTCAGGGTCTTGAAGGTGAAGAAGAATACAACAATTACATTATTCAGATTAAAGAAATTCTCCGCGGAAATGTATCGCGTGTGATCGATCAGATACGGATACTGATGAAAGAACAAGCCGCCGCGCTTGAGTTTGAGAAGGCACAACTGATCAAAGAAAAATTAGAATTGCTGGAAAAATACCAAAGCAAATCAACCATCGTCAATCCTTCAATTCACAATGTGGATGTGTTTACGTTGACGATGGATGAGAACAGTGGCTACATTAATTATCTGCGCGTCATCAACGGATCGATTATTCAGGCGCACAATGCAGAGATAAAAAAGAAGCTGGATGAAACAGCATCCGAAATTTTTTCATTCGCAATCCCTGAAATACGCGAACGTTTCGAAAGTGATGCCGAAGAAATACTGGTAGCAGAAAAAACAGATTTTGAATTACCGAATGTAAAAATTACCGTTCCTCAAATTGGTGATAAGAAAAAGCTGATTGAGTTGTCGCAGCGCAATGCATATTATTATAAAACAGAAAAGATACGCAGTTCGGAACTTGCCAAAAAACCAGTGCGTTCCGAACGTTTGCTGGAAGTACTGCAAAAAGATCTTCGTATGAATGTACTTCCCGAACACATTGAATGCTTTGATAATTCAAATATTCAGGGCGACTTTGCCGTGGCGGCTATGGTTGTTTTCAAAAACGGCAAGCCTGCTCCTTCGGAATACAGACATTATAATATAAAGACCGTGACCGAGCCGGATGATTATGCCAGCATGGAAGAAGTTGTATACAGAAGATACAAACGACTGGTTGAAGAGAATAAACCATTGCCACAACTTATCGTCATCGACGGCGGGCGGGGACAATTGAACTCTGCCAAAGCATCGCTTGAGAAACTCGAACTCTTTGGAAAGATTCATTTGATCAGCATTGCCAAAAAGCTGGAAGAAATTTATCTTCCCGATGATGGAATTCCTTTGCACATCAGCAAAAAATCGGAGACGATGAAAGTGCTGACGCACATTCGGAATGAAGCACACCGCTTTGGAATTACGCATCACAGAAATAAAAGATCGAAAGAAACCATCAAGACGGAACTCACATCGATTCCCGGCATCGGGCCATCAACCATACAAAAACTGCTGGATGAATTTAAATCGGTAGAAGGAATCCGGAATGCTACAGCAGAATCCATTCAGGCGATGATTGGAAATGCGAAAACAAAAATTGTACTTACTTATTTTAAAGATAAGGATAAAAAAAACGCAGCTCTGTAGGAACTGCGTTATAAATATATCTTGAAATTTTTTAAGCTCTTGCAGCAGCTAAAGAAGGAATGCGGCTTTGCGCAAACATAAACATTCCAAAAAGAATAGCTGTATAGAAAAGGTCACCACCCACGCTGTATCCGAAGAAAGGAATAGCAAGTGTGAAACAATTCATCAGGCCGCCCATATCCTGTGCATAAAAAGGACTTCCGTACCATACGGCGAAGTTTGTAATGATAAAAAACAAAACAGAAGATGAAAGCGATGCAACACCCACGCGAAGAAGGTTCTGATTGTTCGCGATTGTCCATCCAATGAGAACAGTAACGGCGAAACCAGCATACACGGCAATCATATATCCGTGGAAACCAAGAATGAGGTCTGACACAAACATGGCTGCGAAAGGAACAACGAACGCCCATATTTTACGGCCAAAGAAAGCACCGCCGAATAAAGCCATGGCAGCAACAGGCGTAAAATTAGGCCAATGGGGCACCAGGCGGGCAGCAGCAGCAAGGAAAATGAGAGCCGTAACAACAGCAAAGCGATACATAACATTCTTGTTCATCATAAGACTTCAAACTTTGTTGCAAAATTATACTTTTTTGTTAAAGAAAAAAACAACGTTCATAAAACATTAAAAAAAACTGATATTAAAAGCGTATCGCGTCAATTTTTTCTAATTTCGCAGCGCAATTTAAAATGCATAGTAAAGTAAATTTTAAAATATGAATTCAGATAAGAACGAAACGCAGTTGTTTGGAGAATTCCCGCCTGTTTCGACGCAGGCCTGGGAGGAGAAAATCAATGCTGATCTTAAAGGCGCTGATTACGAAAAGAAACTGATCTGGAAAGCACTCGAAGGATTCAGCGTGAAGCCCTACTACAGAAATGAAGATCTGGGACACCTCACACATCTGTCTGCAGAGCCTGGTACTGCGCCTTTTGTACGTGGTAACAAACCTGCAAACAACGACTGGGAAATCCGTCAGGATTTTGATGAAACTGACAGCAAAGTTGCTTCTCATCTTATGAAAGAAGCTATTAAAAATAATGTGAAAGGCATTGGAATTAATCTGAAGGGAATTAAATCCACAGATCAGCTTGCCCCATTGCTCGACAACGTGAATCTGAATCAACAATCTATTCATGTTACTTCTTCGCATTCCTATCCTGAAAGTATTGACTTACTTAAAAAATATTGCGCAGACAAAAAGGTTGATCCAACTCAAGTCAATGGATCTTTCAATTTCGATTCGCTGAGTTATACCATGCTTCATGGTGATAATTATACTACGCAGGAAGATAATTATCTGGAAGCGGCGCATTTTGTAAAGCAGACCGCGCAAGCTTTTCCGAAGATGCGAACGATTGCTGTCAACGGACATTATTTTACTGAAGCAGGATCAACGATTGTTCAGGAGTTAGCATTTTCGTTGGCGATGGGAAATGAATATCTGATTCAACTCACCGCAAAAGGACTTTCCGCAAATGAAGTGGCTTCGAAAATACATTTTCATCTGGGTATAGGACCCAATTTCTTTTTCGAAATTGCGAAGCTGCGTGCAGCAAGATGGCTCTGGGCCGTGATTACAGAAAAACACAACGTAACGGAAAGCGAAGCGCAGAAGATGCAGATTCATTCTTCTACTTTGCACTGGAATAAAACTTTGTTTGATCCGCATGTGAATATGCTTCGCATTACAACGGAAGCTATGTCTGCAGCACTGGGCGGTACAGACTCCATGACAACAAATCCTTTTGATATAATTTATCAGAAGCCGAATGATTTTTCGTATCGTATTGCACGAAATGTTCAGCATCTGCTCAAGCATGAATCCTTTATTTCGCAGGTGGCAGATCCTTCCGGCGGTTCGTATTATATAGAAAATCTGACGGCTCTGGTTGCCAAAGCAGCATGGGATTTATTCGTTGCGATCGAACATAAAGGAGGATTTTCGGAAGCACTGAAACAGGGAATGATTCAGGAAAGTATTGAAAAGACTGCCCGCCAGCGTGACATGGATATTGCAACCCGCAAGCAGATTTTTCTGGGCACAAACCAATATCCGAATGCGAAAGAAAAAATGCAGGATAAAATACATGCCGGTTACACACCCCTGCAGTTTTCTGTTTCTCCCAAAGCAGTTGTTAAACCATTGAAGCTTTACCGCGGTGCCAAGGCGTTTGAAGAAATGCGACTGGCTACAGAAACAAATGGAAAAGTTCCGAAAGTATTTCTTTACACCTTTGGAAATCTTGCGATGCGCAAAGCACGCTCGATGTTTATCTCCAACTTCTTCGGATGTGCTGCTTATGAAACGATTGAAAACACTGAGCCTTCCGATATCTTAAAAGGAATTGAAAAAGTAGTTGCTTCGAAAGCCGACATCGTTGTTCTCTGCAGTTCGGATGATGAATATGCAACTCCGGGAATGGAAATTATTTCCAAACTAAAAGAAAAAAATATACATCATATTGTGGTTGCGGGAAATCCTGCGAACGCAGATGATCTGAAAACAGCCGGCGTTACTGACTTTATCCATGTACGCACGAATGTTCTGGAAACGCTGTTGCGTTATCAGAAACAGCTGGGTGTGATGAAAGAAAATGCTGATGTAAAACTTTAATGATAGAAAAAATGAGACCTGATTTTAAAGTTACAGACCTGAATAATTTCCCGCAAAAAGAATCTCCGGTAAAGCAGAAAACCGAAGACTGGCTTACGCCGGAACAAATTGCGCTGAAAGCTGCCTATCATAAAGAGGATCTGAAAGGAATGGAGCATTTGAACTATGCGGCCGGTATTCCTCCTTTTCTTCGCGGACCCTACAGCACCATGTATGTGATGCAACCCTGGACGGTTCGCCAGTATGCGGGGTTTTCCACAGCTGAAGAATCGAATGCATTTTATCGCAGAAACCTGGCTGCAGGCCAGATGGGACTGTCGGTTGCGTTCGACCTGGCTACACACCGCGGTTATGATTCGGATCATGAACGCGTGGAAGGTGATGTCGGGAAAGCAGGCGTAGCCATCGATTCGATACTCGACATGAAGATTCTGTTTGATCAGATTCCGCTCGATAAAATGAGTGTGTCGATGACAATGAATGGTGCCGTACTTCCTATACTCGCGTTCTACATTGTTGCTGCTGAAGAACAGGGTGTGCCTCTGGAAAAATTAAGCGGCACGATTCAAAATGATATTCTGAAAGAATTCATGGTGCGCAACACATACATATATCCTCCGCTCCCGTCGATGCGCATCATTGCTGATATTTTTCAATACACTTCGCAGAACATGCCGAAGTTCAATTCGATCAGCATCAGCGGATACCACATGCAGGAAGCAGGTGCCACGGCCGACATTGAGCTTGCTTATACGCTAGCCGACGGACTTGAATATTTACGCACCGGCGTGAAGTCAGGCATGGACGTGGATTCCTTCGCTCCCCGCCTTTCGTTTTTCTGGGCAAGCGGAATGAACTTTTTTATGGAGATTGCGAAAATGCGCGCTGCACGTATGTTGTGGGCACGCATTGTAAAACAATTCGATCCGAAGAATTCGAAGTCGATGGCATTGCGCACGCATACGCAAACATCGGGCTGGAGCTTAACCGAACAGGATCCTTTCAACAATGTGGCGCGCACCTGCGTGGAAGCATTGGCTGCCGGACTGGGGCACACACAATCGTTGCACACGAATGCGCTAGATGAAGCCATTGCATTGCCAACCGATTTCTCGGCACGTATTGCACGCAACACACAAATTTATTTACAGGAAGAAACGAATATCTGTAAAGTGGTGGATCCATGGGCCGGCTCGTATTATATTGAATCGCTCACCAACGAACTTGCACACAAAGCATGGGCGCTGATTGAAGAAGTGGAAAAACTGGGTGGCATGGCAAAGGCCATTGAAACTGGCGTTCCCAAGATGCGCATCGAAGAAGCATCGGCACGCAAGCAGGCGCAGATTGATTCGAAGAAAGCGGTGATTGTGGGTGTGAATAAATACAAACTTGATAAACAGGATCCGCTCGAAATTCTGGAAGTGGATAATTCGATTGTGCGTTTATCACAAATTGAAAGACTGAAAAAATTACGTGCAGAAAGAAACGAAACGGATGTTCAAACGGCACTGGATGCCATCACAAAATGTTGCGAAAGCGGAGAAGGCAATCTGCTGGCGCTGGCTGTGGATGCAGCCCGCAAGCGTGCAAGCTTAGGTGAAATATCAACCGCATGTGAAAAAATATTCGGCCGATACAAAGCCACCATCCGTTCAATCTCAGGAGTATATTCTATGGAAATTTCAAACGACGAAAGCTTTTCGAAAGCGCGTTCACTGGCGGATGAATTTGAAAAAATGGAAGGCCGCCGCCCCCGTATTATGATTGCGAAAATGGGACAAGATGGCCACGACCGAGGTGCGAAAGTGGTTGCTACTGCATACGCAGATATGGGCTTCGATGTAGACGTGGGTCCGTTGTTTCAGACGCCTTCTGAATCAGCAAAACAAGCGGTGGAGAATGATGTGCATGTGGTGGGTGTATCGAGCCTTGCAGCAGGTCATAAGACTTTAATTCCTCAGTTGATTGGCGAATTAAAAAAACTCGGACGTGAAGATATCATGGTGATTGCCGGCGGTGTGATTCCTGCACAGGATTATCAGTTTCTGTATGATGCAGGCGTAGCAGGCATTTTCGGACCGGGAACCGTGATTTCGGATGCAGCCATAAAAATGCTGACGATTCTGATTGAGTCGAGAAAGTAATTACTTACTTCTGTCATGACTGATTTTACAGGCATTGCGCAGCCCACCCTTTTGCTGGATGAGCGAAAGTGCAAAGCCAATATTGCGTGCATGGCGGAAAAAGCGAAAGCAGCGAATGTAATTTTCAGGCCGCATTTCAAAACGCATCAGTCGCATGAAATAGGGCGATGGTACCGGGATGCAGGCGTTCGTTGCATTACTGTTTCTTCAGTAAAAATGGCAGAATATTTTGCAAACGACGGATGGGAAGATATTACGATTGCCTTTCCTGTCAACATTCGTGAAGCATCAACAATTAATCTTCTTGCGAAAAAAACAAAGCTGAATATTCTTATTGCCTCTTCCGACAATCTTGAAAACATACGCGGGGCAATTGATTCCGGCGTTTCGTTTTTTATCAAAATAGATTCGGGATATCATCGCACGGGTTTCAACCCGGAAAATATTTCTGAAATTAAGGAATGCATCCACACACTCAGCGATGGCGGAAAGATGCGCTTCGCAGGCTTTCTCACCCATTCGGGTCATACGTATCATGCAAAATCTAAAAACGAAATTGCAGCGATTCATACAAACACTTTACATATTTTTTCTGCGTTACGAAAAACATTTCCCGATACAGAAATCATTTTCTCGCTGGGTGATACACCTTCGTGCAGCCTTGCGGAAAGCTTTGCCGGTGCGGATGAAATACGACCCGGCAATTTTGTTTTTTATGATGCACAGCAGCTGATGCTGGGAAGCTGTCGCGAAGAACAGATTGCTGTATGCATGGCCTGCCCTGTGGTTGCGCAGCATGCCGAAAGAAATGAAATGATTATTTACGGCGGTGCTGTTCATTTTTCGAAAGACAAAGTTACACTGCCGAATGGAGAATCCGTTTTTGGTTTGTGTGCAACAATAAATGAAAACGGATGGGAAATTATTCCGGATGCGTATCTGGTGGCGGTGAGCCAGGAACACGGAATTATCCGCATGCCCGCTTCCGGTTTTTCTTCATATCGTTCGGGAAGTTTGATCGGGGTAATTCCCGCGCATGCCTGCCTTACGGCCGATCTGATGAAAGCGTTTCAAACAACGGAAGGAAAGAAAATTTCGATGGCGGGATATTTGTAAAAAAGTAAAAAAACAATTGTATGCGACTTCTTATTTTATCATTCCTACTGCTTATGATCACACAAAAAAACCAGGCACAGAATTTAAATACGGTGATACAGGATGCGAAAGATCAGAAAGATGTTTTATCGGGATTGTGCGACCGCAGCGGATTACAGTGCCCGCTTTTTAATGAGTTTTATGCAGCAGAATATTCCAAATACAAACCAGCCGATTCGGTGATGACCGTTCTGAAAGGGCTGCCGAAGAATTATACGATCACGATTGTGATGGGAACCTGGTGCGGCGACAGCCAGGAACAAGTGCCGAGGTTTTATAAAATACTGGATGAAATGGGGTTTCCGGAAAGCAGTGTAACGTTGATTTGTGTGGATCGCACGAAGACGGCGGGCAATCTGACAACGCCGGAAATGAAGATTGAGAAGGTGCCGACTTTTATTTTTTATAAAGATAAAACCGAGATTGGAAGAATCACAGAGACGCCGGTGCGGACGCTGGAGAAGGATATGATGGGGATATTGAAATAATGATTTTTTACTCTCCATCAATTTAAAAAACCCTCCAATATTTCGCATAAGTATTTCCTGCCCGTAACAACGCGCGGAGCGCGGAACCAATATCCCTTAAAACTTATGTATTTCAGGGACGTAGTCTGAAGACTACGCCCAGCAGTATTTTATTAAAAACTTTTGGTGAAACTTGGTGCCTTGGTGTCTCCGCCGCGGCGGATCAGTAATCAGTTTCGATGCATAGCGGGAAGGCGGTTGTTAATGCAGTTTTTATTGGTTACAGGTTCAGGGTGACAAGTGACAGGCGAGTTTCGCCCGGTGACGGCGAGTATTTGAAAGTGTCGGGCGAGTTTCGGACGGTGTCGGTCCAGTATCGGAAAGTGTCAGACCAGTATCGCTTGGTGACGGCAAGTATCGGAAAGTGTCGGACGAGTTTCGCACGGTGTCGCTCCAGTATTGGAAAGTGTACGGATAGTATCGCTCGGTGACGGCGAGTATTAGGAAGTGTCGCGCGAGTTTCGGTCGGTGTCGGGCCAGTATTGGAAAGTGTCTGGCCAGTTTCGCTCGGTGCCGGCGAGTATCAGGAAGTGTCGGACGAGTTTTAAGCAGTGACAGGTTACGGGTGACAAGTGACAGGCGAGTTTTAAGCAGTGACAGGTTACGGGTGACAAAGTGACCTTGTCCAAATAACGTTGACCGTTTTTAATTAATTAATCACTTATTATTTTAATGTTGACTTTTTCTTTTTTGGTTTCTTTTTTCTTTTTGTTAACAACCCACTTTTTTGTTAATACCCCTGATGCAGTAAGC